>JBOGIE010000025.1:0-17873 GCA_050742435.1 Acidimicrobiales bacterium
GGATCCTGGTCGAGACCACCGAGGCGGTCCGGGTGGTCGACGAGCTGGCCGCCCGGCCGTTGTCCCGGATCTACATGGGCCTGAACGACCTCCGGATCGACCGGGGTGGCGGCCCGCTGTTCCTGGCGCTGGTCGACGGCACCGCCGACCGGGTGGCGGCGGCCGCTTCGGGCGCCGGCATCCCGTTCGGCGTGGCCGGGCTCACCCGGCCCGACGCCGGCCGGCCGGTGCCCTGCCGGCTGGTCCTCGGCGCCCTGGCCCGGGTCGGCGCCTCCTTCACCTTCCTGCGCCGGTCGTTCTGGGCGGACACCGCGGGCCGGGACCTGGCCGTGGAGGTGCCCCGCATCCTGGGCGCGGCCCGGGACGCCGGCCGACGCCGGCCCGCGGACGTCCTGGCCGACGAGGCCGAGCTGGTCGCCGCCGTCGGCGCCCTCAGCGAGGACGAGGCGGTGTGAGAGCGCTGGTCACCGGCGCCGGCGGGTTCGTCGGCGCCCACCTCTGCGCCCGGCTGGCGGTCGACGGCTGGGAGGTGGTCGGCACCGTCCGGCCCGGTCGCCACGGAGCCGCGCTCGACCCCAGGGTCACCGTCCTGTCCGTCGACCTGGCCGACCCGTCCGCCACCGCACGGGTGGCCCGTGAAGCGGATCCCGACGTCGTGTTCCTGCTGGCCGCCAGCCGGGCGGCCGCCACCGCCGGGGAGCGGGCGGCGACGGTGGCCGTCAACACCACCAGCGGCGCATGCCTGGTCGACGCCCTGGGCGACCGGTGCCGGGCCGTGGTGCGGCTGGGGTCGTCCACCGAGTACGGCCGGACCGACGGCCCCATGGGGGAGGACGCCGCCCTGCGCCCCCGGGGCTTCTTCGGGGCCACCAAGGCGGCCGGGTCGCTCCTGGTGGCGGCCTCGGCCGAGCCCCGGGGCCTGCGGGCGGCGATCCTGCGGGCCTTCCAGGTCTACGGCCCGGGCGACCACCCCACCCGGCTGGTGCCCACCGCCCTGCGGGCGGCCCGGACCGGCCAGGTCCTCCCGCTCAGCGCCCCGGGGATGCGGCGGGACTGGATCTTCGTGGACGACGTGGTCGAAGCGTGCGTGCTGGCCGCCCGCGCCGACCACCTCCCCCCCGGCGAGGTGCTCAATCTGGGCACCGGCCGCCAGGTGGCCAACGAGGAGTTGGTGGCGCTGGTGGAACGGGTGAGCGGCCGCCGGGTGCGGGTCGCGGCCGGCGCCCATCCCGGCCGCAGCTGGGACACCGGCTCGTGGGTGTGCGACCCGTCTCGGGCCGCCGACCGGCTCGGCTGGGAGCCCAAGGTCAGCCTGGAGGACGGGCTGGCCCGCTGCTGGGAGGGCGAGCGGGGATGAACGGCGGGCGGGTGGCGGTGGTGACGCCCGTCTACCGGAACCAGTCGACCCTGCCCGAGCTGGCCGCCCGCACGGCCGCCGCCCTCGACCCCACCGGGCGGCGCTGGCGCCTGCGCCTGGTGGTCGACGCCTCGCCCGACGCCAGCCTGGCGGTGGCCTCCGGGCTGGCCGCGGCCGACGGCCGGCTGGCGGTGACCGCCCTGACCGGCAACGTCGGGCAGAACCGGGCGCTCCTGGCCGGCCTGGCCGCCGAGGAGGACGCCGGGGCCTGGGTGTGCCTCGACGCCGACCTCCAGGACCCGCCCGAGGCGATGCCGCTCCTCCTGGAGCGGCTGGCGGCGGGCGACGTGGGGGTCGTGTTCGCCGGGCGCCGGGGCGCCTACGAGAGCCGGGGGCGGCTGCTAACCGGAGCCGCCCACCGGGCCGTCCTCTCCCGGCTGACCGGCGTGCCGGCCGACGCCGGCGCCTTCCTGGCCATGGACCGCCGGTCCCGGGACGCCCTGTTGGCCCTCGACCCGCCCGGCATCGTCGCCGGTGTCGGCGCGGCCCGCATCCCGGCCGTGTCGGTCCCCGTGGCCCGGGCCGCCCGCGCCGAAGGCCGGTCGGCCTGGACGGCCGCGGCCCGCCTGCGCCAGTCCGGGCGCACCCTGGCCTGGGCGTGGCGCGCCCGGACCTAGGCCCGTTCCCACCGCTGCACGACCACGGTCGCCCGGCGACCTTCGACCCGGTGCTCCTCGGCCACCCGCATCCCCCGGGCGGTGAGGTCGCGGTCGAGGCCTTCGAGCTTGCCCACGTCGCCCTTGACCCCGCCCGTCGCCCGCCGGACGACCCACACGGCCGGCGCGTCGGGCACCGGGGCGGGGGGCAGGACCACGTCGGCGACCAGCCCGGGATGGCGGCGCCGGGTGTAGTGGTCGACGCCCAGGGCGTCCCAGCGGGCGGCGGCCACCACCGGCTGGCCCGGGCGGTGGGAGGCGGCCACCAGGGCCACCGCCCCCCGGACGTCCTCGCGTGGCCCCTGGCTGAGGTTCGACACCGTCGCCACGAGCGAAGGGACCACCAGGGCGGCAACGGCCAGCGGCACGAGGCGGCGGGGACAGCGGTCGATGCCGAGGGCGGCCAGCACGGCCAGGCCGACGGCGGCCGGGAGCAGGTAGCGGTCCACGTAGACCGGCCGGACCAGCTGGGCGGCGGTGACCGCGGCCACGGGGAGGACGACCCAGGCCAGGGCCACGGTGCGGGCGTCGTCCCGCCGCCGGGCCAGGGCCCCGGCCGCCACGGCCGCGACCATGGCCACCAGCAGGGCGACGTGCCCACCGGTCCAGGAGCGCAGCAGCAGGCGGGGGACCGCCCACCCCGCGTCCCGGATCCACTCGGCGCCCGACCCGCCCACCCCGTTGGCCAGGACGGCGCCAACCAGCGCCAGAGCGGGGACGGCGGCCAGGGCGGTCACGCCCACGAGCGGCAGGGCCCGGCGGCGCCCCCGCAGGGCCAGGGCGGCAACGGCGAAGGCGGCGGGGACCAGCAGCGCGTACCAGTGGGCCAGCCCGGCGGCGGCCGCGGCCACCCCGTAGAGGAGGAGCGACCGGGGCTCGCCGTCCAGCCAGCGGGCGAACCCCAGGGCGGCCAGGGCGGTGGCCAGCAGGGCCAGGGTGTAGCCCCGGGCCTCGCCGGCATAGGCCACCACGAACGGGTTGGCGGCCACGACCAGCCCGGCCACGAGGCCGGTCCGCCGGCCGGCCAGCCGGATCACGGCCCGGGTGAACACCGCGACCGCGCCCACCGCACCCACCAGCGACAGCAGGCGCAGGCCGACCTCGTCGGGGCCGAACGGGGTCAGCAGCAACCACAGATGGACGACCGCGTAGTAGGGGGCGTTGTAGGAGGGCGGGGCGTCGCGGAGGTACTCGATCGTCCCCTCGCCCCGGACCACGGCCTCGGCCAGCTGCCGCAGCGGGAGCGGGGCCATCTCGGCGGTGAACAGCTCGTCGTACCAGAGCCCGTAGCGGAGGGCGACGAGCCACCCGCCGAGCACGGCGAGCACCAGTGGGGGCAGGAGCCACCACCACGCCGTCCAGCGGCCGGGCGCGGCACCCGCCGGAGCAGAGCCCGTACCCGGCGCCACCGCCGCCGGTGAGCGGAGGGCCACCTAGCCGGCCGCCGGTTCGTCGCCGGTGCCGTCCACCGGGAAGGCCAGGACGGGCTCCCGGCACGTCACCATGACCCGGCTGCCCACGGGCATGGGGTCGGCGCTGGGCAGGCGGACCAGCAGGCGCTCGCCGGACGGCAGGGCGACGCCCACCACCACGTCGTGGCCGAAGTACCGCCGGTCCTCCACGGTGGCGGTGTCCTGCCCGCCGGCCAGGGGCAGGACGAGCAGCTGCTCCGGGCGGATGACGACGTGGACGGGGCCGTCGCCCTCCGGTCCGGCCACCAGCCCGAGCGTGCCCAGGGCGCAGTCGACCTTCCCCGGCCCGGCCATCCGCCCCTCGAGGATGTTGGCCCGACCCACGAAGTTGGCCACCCAGAGGTCGGCCGGGCGCCGGTAGATGTCCTGGGGGGCGCCGTGCTGGACGATGTGGCCGCTGCGCATCACGGCCACGCTGTCGGCCATGGAGAGGGCCTCCTCCTGGTCGTGGGTCACGAGGAGCGAGGTGGCGCCCGACGCCCGCAGCACTCCGGCCACCTCGGAGCGGATCTCGTCGCGCAGGGCGGCGTCGAGGCTGCCGAAGGGCTCGTCGAGCAGCACGACGGAGGGGTCGGGGGCCAGGGCCCGGGCCAGGGCGACCCGCTGCTGCTGGCCGCCCGACAGCTCGTGGGGCATGCGGTCGCCCAGCCCGGCCAGCCCGGCCAGCTCCAGCATGGCGGCCACCGCCGTGTCCCGTCCCGGGCCCCGGCGCACCCCGTAGCCCACGTTGGCGGCCACGGTGAGGTGGGGGAACAGGGCCTGCTCCTGGGGCACGATCGTCACCCGCCGCCGCTCGGGCGGCACGTGGAGGCCGGGCCCGGCCACCGCCTGGCCGGACACCCGGATGGTGCCGGCGTCGATGCGCTCGAACCCGGCGATGGCCCGCAGGAGCGTGGTCTTCCCGCACCCCGAGGGGCCGAGGACGGCGGTCAGGGTGCCGGTGGCCAGGGTGAGGTCGGTCGAACGGAGGGCCGGCACGGGGCCGAACGCCTTCGACACGCCCACGCACTCGACGGCGTTGGGCTCGGGCGGGCTCACCTGAGGTTTGTTCCCCCGCGGCGGCTCAGGGCCCACGTGGGCAGGATGCCGACGGCCACGAGCAGCAGGGCGGGCAGGGCGGCGTCGCCGTAGGCCCCGGCCTGGGTGGCCGACCACACCCGCGTGGCCAGCGTCTCGTAGCCGGTGGGGCCGAGCAGCAGGGTGGCCGGCAGCTCCTTGACGCAGGTCAGGAACACGAGGGCCGTCCCCGCCGCCACCCCCGGGGCGATGAGCGGCGCGGTGATCGTGCGGAAGACCTCCACCGGGCGCCGGCCCAGCGACCGGGCCACCTCGTCCAGGGACGGTGGCGCCTGCAGGGCGGAGCCGTAGACCGAGCTCACGGCGAGGGGGAGGAAGAGGACGACATAGGCGAAGATGAGCACGGGAAGGCGCTGGTACAGCGGGTTCATGAAGCGCACGGTGAAGAACACCAGCGACAGGGCCACCACGATGCCGGGCAGGGCGTGGCCCACGAACGCCGACCGCTCGATGACCCCCGCCACCCTGCTGCGGGAGCGGGCGGCGAGCAGGGCCACGGGCACGGCGGCGGCGGCGGTGACGACGGCCCCGAGCACCGACGCCAGCATGGACCCGCCCGCGGCCCGGCCCACCCGGCCCAGGTCGACCTCGGCCTGCACGCTCTCGGCCAGCCAGCGCAGCGCGGTGGCCAGGGGCACGACCAGGGCCAGGGCGGCCACCGCCGCGGGCAGGGCGACGGCCGCCCACCGCCAGCGTCCGAGGCCGACGAGGGCCGGCCGGCGCTGCGCCCCCCTCCCGGCGGCGTAGTAGCGGGCCCGGCCCCGGGTGCGGGCCTCGGCCACCAGGATGCCGAGGGTGAACACCAGCAGGAGGCAGCCCAGGATGGCCGCCGGTCGCCGGTCGAAGCTCGACTGGTAGGACTGGTAGATCACCCGGGTGAAGCTGTCGAAGCGCAGGATGGACACCGCGCCGAAGTCCGACAGCACGTAGAGGCACACCAGGAGCGACCCGGTGGCCGCCGCCGGCCGTACCTGGCGGAGCGTGACCCGCCGGAAGGCGGTGGCCGGCCCGTCGCCCAGCGACCGGGCCGCCTCCTCCAGAGCCGGGTCCACCCGCTCCAGTACCGCGGCCACGGGAAGGAACACGTACGGGTAGGAGAGCAGGGTCAGGACGGCGAACGTGGGGAGGAAGCCGGAGAGCTCGGGCACGTTGGACACGAAGGCGAAGGCGGCCACGTAGCTGGGCACGGCCAGGGGCAGGGCGGCGACCACCCGCCACATCCGGCGGCCGGGGAGGTCGCAGCGGACGGTCAACCAGGCCAGGGCGATGCCGATGGCCGCGCTGGCCACCGACACAGCGGCGGCCAGGCCCAGGCTCCGGGCCAGGAGCCGGCCCGTGCGCTCGAGGAACAGGGTGTCGGCGATGGTCGACCACCCGCCCCCGCCGGCCCGGACCACGAGGTAGGCGACGGGGAGCAGGGCGGCGGCGGCGACCGCGCCGGCCAGGAGGACCAGGCCGGCCGGCGGCGGGGGTGACGTCGCCGTACCGGCCGCCCTCGCCGGGGCGAGCTCCTCCTCCGTCGGCAGCCCGAGTCCGGCGCTCAGAGCAGTCCGGTTTGCCGGAGGAGTTCCAGGGTGTGCTCGAGGTCGGCCAGGTCGCCCAGGCTGATGGCCGGCCCCTGGGTGGCCTGGAGCGGGGGAAGGCCGGGGGCGGTGGGCACGCCGTCCAGCAGCGGGTACTCGAAGTTCACCTCGGCGAAGTGGCGCTGGGCCGGCTCCGACAGGAGGAACTCCACCAGGCGGGCGGCGTCGGCCTGGCGGTTCGAGCTCCTGAGGATGCCCACCCCGGCCACGTTCACCAGGGCGCCCGGATCGGTGCCGGCGGTGTAGTGGTTGCGGGCGACGGTGCGCTCGGGACCGATCTCGGCCCGCAGCTGGAACAGGTAGTAGTGGTTGACCAGCCCCAGGTCGACCTGGCCGTCGTTGGCCGCCTTCACGATCAGGTCGTTGGACGGATAGGTCTTCGGGTCGTTGGCGTCGATGCCCTCCAGCCACGCCCGGGTGCGCCCCTCGCCCGCGGTGATCAGCATGGCGGTCACGAAGGCCTGGAAGGACCCGTTGGTGGGGGCGACGCCGATGCGCCCCTTCCACTTGGGGTCGGTGAGGTCGAAGACGCTGTCCGGCAGCTCGGGCTCGGGCACCTTGCGGGGGTCGTAGACCACCACCCGGGCCCGGCCGGACACGCCGACCCAGTTGTCGTCGGGGGCGCGGAACCGCTCGTCGACGGCGGCCGCCGCGGCCGGCGGTATGGGGGTGAACAGCCCGGCCTGGTCGACCGCGCCCAGGGCGCCGGCGTCCTGGGCCCAGAAGACGTCGGCCCGGCTGCCCGAGCCCTCCTCGGCGATCTGGGCGGCCAGCTCGGCGCTGGCGCCGTAGCGGGCCGACACCTTGATGCCGGTGGCCTCGGTGAACATGTCGAGGATGGGCTTGACCTGGACCTCGGCCCGGCCGGAGTACAGGGTGAGGCCGTCGCCGCCGCCCGAACAGGCGGCCAGGGCGGTGGCGAGCAGGACGAGCGGGAGGGCCAGCCGCAGGGCGGCGACCGTACGTCGTACCGGGGTCACGGAACCGAAGTTAGACACCCCTAAGGTTTCGCGCAAGGCGCGCCTAAAGCTGAGCCAGGATGAGCTCGACGAAGATGGCCACCCCGGTCGGTCCCATGTGGGTGCCGTCGTCGGCGAAGAGCTGCGGATGGGCCGAGCCGTGCTTGTGCCAGTCCAGAAGCACGGCGTTCGGCCACCGGGTCACCCCCTCGCGCAGCATGGCGTTGTTGGGCTCCTCCCAGGGGCGGGCCACCTTCACGTTGATCACCGCCACCCGCTCGGCCCCGGACAGCACCTCCATGATCTCGTCGAACTGGGAGGCGGTGACCGGCCCGTTGTTGCCCAGCTGCAGGATGACGGCCGGGCCCAGGGCGCCGCTGTCCCGCAGGGCGGTGGCCACGCCCAGCAGCTCCTTGAACTGCCGGCCGACCACCGCGTCGATCGACGCGTCGGGCAGCCGGCGCTCGAGCTCGGCCTTGGCCTCGAGCAGGACCGAGTCACCCAGGCCGGTGACCCGGGCCTGGGGCAGGGTCGTGGTGGTGGTGTCGGCGGGCGCCGCGGTGGTCTGGGTGGTGCTGGTCGACGTGGACGTCGCCGCCTCGGCCGCCACGGTGGTGCTGGTCGACGTGGTGGTGACCGGGGCGGTCGTGGTCACCGTCTCCAGAGGCGACGGCGGAGGGGCGGCCTCCGCCGCCTCCAGGGCCAGGAACGTCGGGCGCTGGGGCGCGGGGCGGGCCACCACCAGGGTGGTGCCGACCGCGGCCAGGGCGACGGCCACCCCCGCCGCCCGGGCGACGACCCGGACCCTGGGCAGCTGGCGGAAGCCGCGAGTGCCGTGGAGGTCGGCCCACAGGCGGCCCAGGGCCCCGCTGCGGACGGGCGCCTCCACGAAGCGGTAGGACAGGCCGGCCAGGGTCACCGTGATGGCGGCCCGGGTGGCCAGGAGGGCATGGCCCGAGAGCGGGACGTCGTAGTAGGCGCGGGTCAGCATGAGCACCGGCCAGTAGAAGAGGTAGATGCCGTAGGACCGCTTGCCCAGCCAGACCAGGGGCCGCGAGCCCAGGACGGCGCGGGCGCCGGGCGTCGCCGGGTGGACCAGGACGGCCACCAGCACGGCGGCCAGGGCGGCCACCCCCAGGAACCCGCCCCGGTAGAGCGAGTCGGAGAACTGGTGGAGGCTGACCAGGCACCAGCCCAGGCCGGCCAGGGCGCCGGCGCCCACCACGCCCAGCGCCGCCCGGCCGGCCGGGTGCGGCCTGCGCCCCGACCGCCAGGGGGCCCAGACGCAGGCCAGGGCGGCGCCGAGCAGGATGGCCCCGACCCGGGTGTCGGTCCCGTAGTAGACGCGGGAGGGGTCGGTGCCCGGCTCGTAGAGGAAGGCCATGAGCCCGGCCGAGGCGGCCGCCGCGGCCACGATGAACCAGAACAGCCGGCGGGCCTTGCGGCGCACGCCGAGGCCGGCCCACAGCACCAGCGGCCAGACCAGGTAGAACTGCTCCTCCACGGCCAGGCTCCACAGGTGCTGGAGGAGGGGCGGGCGGCCGGCGGCCTCGAAGTACGACTGGTGCTCGAAGATCAGCCGCCAGTTGCTGACGTAGGCCAGGGCGGCCCGGACGTCGCCCCGCAGGCGGCCGGCCTGGTCGGGAGCGAGGAAGGGCACCACCAGCCGGACGACGATCAGCAGGAGGAGCAGGGCGGGCAGCAGCCGGAGGGCCCGGCGCTTCCAGAAGTGGACGACGTCGAGCCACTCGTCGCGCCGCCACTCGCTCAGCAGGACGGCGGTGATGAGGAAGCCGCTGATGACGAAGAAGACGTCGACCCCGAGGAAGCCGCCCCGCGCCCAGCGCACGTCGGCGTGATAGGCGAACACCGCGGCGACGGCGAGCGCCCGTAGGCCGTCGAGCGCGGGGAGATGGGGAAGATGCGGCCGCTCGCCCACGGGCACCGGCGAATCGTACGCTCTCCCATGGAGTTCACCGAACTACTGCGGAAGCGCCGGATGGTCCGCAGCTTCGAGGACACCGCCCTGCCCGCGCCGGTCGTCGACCGCATCCTTGGTGCCGGGCTGCGCGGGCCCTCGGCCGGCCACACCCAGGGTGTCGACCTCGTCGTGCTCTCCGGCCACCTGGACACGGCCCGGTACTGGGACGCCACCCTCCCGCCCGAGGACCGCACGTCCTTCCCCTGGCCCGGGCTTCTCCGGGCCCCCCTGCTGGTCGTGGTCCTCTCCTCCGAGGACGCCTACCGTCGCCGCTACGCCGAGCCGGACAAGGCAGGGACCACCGGCTTCGAGGTGCCGTGGTGGCACGTGGACGCCGCCTTCGCCGCCCTCCTCCTCCAGCTGGCCGCCGTCGACGCCGGCCTGGGCGCCCTCTTCTTCCAGAGCCATCGCGTGCCCGCCCTGCGCCGGGCCTTCGGCATCCCCCCCGCCTCCTCGCCGGTCGGCACCGTCGCCATCGGCCACCCTGCGCCCGACCGGCCGTCGTCCTCGGTCGTCGCCCGGCCCGGCCGCCCGGCCGACGAAGCCGTCCACCGGGGGCGGTGGTGAGCCCGTTTGGGCGTCCGGGCCCTCGGGACGTCTCGGGGCATGTTCGTCTGGACGAAACGCTCGGGACGCCCGGCCAAAGCCCGCTTCTACTGGTGGCCGCTGCTGCTGTCGCTGGCCCTGTCGGTGGTCCTGACCATCGTGCTCAACGCCGCCCTGCGCTGAGCCGGCCCGTCCCCGTGACGACCGAGGCCGCCTTCCAGGACCTCGTCGGCGACCTCGACTACCCGATGACCATCGTCACCGCCTCCTCCGGCGGGGAGAAGGCCGGGTGCCTGGTCGGCTTCGCCACCCAGTGCAGCATCCACCCGCCGCGGTACGCGGTGTGGATCTCGCGGAAGAACCACACGCTGGCCGTCGCCCGTGAGGCTGCCGTGCTGGCTGTCCACTTCCCCTCGGTCGACGACCGGCCCCTGGCCGAACTGTTCGGGCACGAGACCTCCGACGAGGTCGACAAGTTCGCCCGCTGCCGGTGGCGGGAAGGGCCGGCGGGAGTGCCGGTGCTCGAGGACTGCGCCCGGTGGTTCGCCGGGGAGGTGGTCGAGCACATGCCCACCGACGACCATGTCGGCTTCGTCCTCGCCCCCATCCACGCCCAGTCGGGCCCGTGGATGGGCCAGCTCGGCTTCCAGTCGGCAAAGGCGATCTCGCCCGGCCACGAGGCCTGAGCGACCCGCCCCCTACCGCCTGAGGGCGGCGATGAGGTCCCCGGGCGACTTCACGCCGACCCGCAGGATCCGCAGCCGCACCGGGACGCCCATGACCTTTGCCCGTGCTGGCGGTTCGATCTCGATGCGGACGATGCCGCGGGCCGCCCCGTTCACCAGCCAGTTCCCCCGCCCCCCGTGCACGCCGATTCCGCCCACCATTTGGGTGTCGGGCCCGACGCTGGTGATCGCCGCCAGAGGCACCTCGGCCTTGAAGAGCAGGCCCATGCGCACCCTCAGGCGATCCCCGTCGATCTCCACCTTGGAGAACTTCGGCCCCGCCCCCAGGACCGTCAGGAGGGGACGGAACATCCCGTAGCGCATGGGAAACGCCTGTGCCACTGCCATAAGCCGATTGTCGCGCCACCATGGAGCCAATGAGCCGGACCACCTGCCCCCACGGCCTGACCCCGGCCACCTGTGAGATCTGCCGCATCCTCGAGCCCACGCCCGTCCCTCGACGCCGCGACGAGGCCCGGCCGTCCCGCCGCACGGGCGGATTCCCGGGCGGGCTGGCCACCGTGGCGGTCGTCGCCATCATCGGGTTCGTGGTCGTCGGCTGGGTAGCCGCGGCCTTCTTCGCCGTGCTCCGGATCCTCGAGCTGGTGGCGATCGCCGCCATCGCCGGTTGGGCGGGATGGAAGCTGGGCGTGCGGCACGGACGGTCCGGGAGGTAGCCACCCCGGGTGCTCACGGCGGTCCCCTCAGCTGGTGTCGCCGCCGGTTGTGGTAGCCGCAGGCCACCCGGCCGTTGGTGTCGACGGTCAGGCCTCCGGCCACCCACGGCTGCACGTGGTCGACCTGGCACTCCTCGGCTGGTCGGTCACAGAACTCGTCGAAGCACTCCCGGTCGCGCACCTCCACGGCCCGGCGGGTGGCCCCGGTGAAGATGCGCCGGCGCACCCCCACGTTCTTGACCCGGTCGGGGCCCTCGAAGACCACCCGCTCCACCCAGGCCTGGTCCAGCCAAGGTACGAGGGCCCCGGGGGCGACCACCGTGCCGTCGGCCAGCTCGCAGATGCGCCCGGCGAAGATCTCATAGCCCACCAGCACGCTGAAGAGCGGCTCGGGCAACCGGGCCCCCGCCGGCATGGCCTCGGCCCGCCGGGCCATCTCCACCAGGGCGTCGGCCCGGCGCTGGGCCGGGGTGCGGGCCAGGTCGGCCACGCCCACCCCGTCGCCCACCCGCTCTTTGGCCTCGGCCCAGTCCGCCTCGAACAGCTCCTTTTCGATCCGCCCCAGCACCCCGGCCAGGATCGACCCGTTGACCGGGTCGAACCGGCCGTCGAGGGCCCAGGCGCCACCGAAGGTCTGCGACAGGTGCAGGCGCCGGGCCCGGTGGGCGGCTTCGGCCGAGGCCTCGGCCCCGTCGGGATCGGCCAGCTGGCGCCAGTAGGCCAGGGCCCGGGCGAAGTGGCGGTAGGGCAGTGCCCGGGCCTGGGTCACCAGCCACTCCTGGTCGCGGGCGAAGGCCTCGGCGGTGGCCGGGGTGCGGGCCCCGGCCAGCAACGCCACATGCGCTTCTCCCACATCTCCGGCCAGCCACGCCGCCTCCACCGCCGGCATATGCCGCAACGCTCGCCCCAGCTGAACCCGGCGACGAGCAGAAGCCACCGGCTGGTTGCAACGCACGGCGATCCACGACGACGCCGACCGCGCCCCCTCGTCCTCCCAGGCCCGCCCGGCGTCGAAGGCGGCCGTGGCCCGGGTGACCACCGCGTTCAGCCGCTCCAGCTGGCGGTGCAGGGCCTGGATCGTCTCCCCGTCGGCCAACGCAGCGGGATCGGCCGCGCCCAGCGCGTCCACGGCAGCGAGCAGCTCGGTTGTGGCATCGACGACGACTGCCATACGGCTCCCTCAACACAGGAGGGCGGCCGGACCAGGGGGGAAGTACCTTCAAGTATAGCGAACATATGTTCGGGACACAAGGCCGCTATGGCAGCGGCACGAAGTCGTCCGGGAAGTCGCGGGCCACGGGGGTGTCGAGGCGGTAGGTGACGTCGGTGGCTTTACACACCGCGTCCCCGGAAACGGTGATCGACACCACCACGCTCGAGTCGCCGAGGAAGTGCGGGCCGCCCGAGTCGCCGAAGCACGTCCCCGCGTCACCGGTCGCCTCGTTCATGGAGAGCCTCAGCCAGCTGTCGGTCAGCGCGGTGTAGGTCTGGGTGGCGACCCGGCGCTCACTGTTCGGGAAGATGCTGGCGAACGCGCCCGTCCTCGTCTCCCGGAGCCGGCCGTACCCGACCGCGGTGTAGTGCTGGTCGTCGATCGAGTGGTCGACCTTCATCCGGTCCAGCACGCCGGCCGGGGGCAGCTGAGCGGGGGCGATGCCGGCCGGCTCGGCAAGCAGGACGACCGCCATGTCCATGGAGTCGGAATGCGTCCGGTTGAACCCCGGATGCGAGACGTAGGTGCCCGCGATGAGGGGCGATGCCTGGTCGAAGGTCGGATCGAACGTCACCCACACCTGGTCGGGGCCGATGCCGAGCGACCGGAGATGCTCGGTGCAGTGGGCGGCGGTGAGGAACACCCGATCGTCGATCAGCGTCCCCGAGCACACGATGCCCTTCTGGCCCCCCACCCGCTCGGCGATGAGCGCGCCCACGTTCCCGTGCCGCGACCCATCGACCTCCCCGTAGACGATTGCGCCTGCAGGCGCACCCACTGCCGTGGCCGCCGCGACCAGCAGCGCGCCAGAGAACATCCGCCTCATAGTCAATTCCTTCCGCCGTTTCCGCCGTTGATGTACTGCTCAGCTCGTGACCGTACCACCTGGTTCGAGCTGGCGGAGCAGGTCGTCGACGGCGGAGACCGGTGCCTGGCAGGCGTAGTCGCGGCAGACGTAGGCCAGGCCGTCCTTGCGCTCCTCGAACAGCGGGGAGGGGTAGGGCTCGCCCCAGGCCAGGACGGCGTTGGGCAGGTAGCGGGCGTGGACGGCGCGCACGAGATCCACCCGATCGCCCACCACGGCGATCTCGGTGACGCCCGCGGCGACGAGATCGGCGGCGGCCAGAGCCCGGCTGAAGGCGGTGGGGTGCTGGGACGCCATCCCGGCCAGGAGGCGGAGGATGTCCTCCCCGCGCTGGGTGTAGTAGCCCACGCCGACCAGGGCACCCAGGCGGAGGAGGGCGACGGCCGCGCTGCCGTTGGCCGAGGGGACGGCGTTGTCGACCAGGTCCTTGCTGCGGGTGATCAGGGCCTCGGCGTCGGAGCCGGTGGTGAACAGCCCGCCCGCCTTGTCGTCCCAGAACAGCTCCAGCATGGCGTCGGCCACCGCCCGTGCCTCGGCGATCCACCGGGCCTCGCCGGTGGCCTCGGCCAGACGCGTGAAGGCGTCGACCAGGGCGGCGTGGTCGGCGGCGAAGGCCAGGGGACGCCCGGGCCTGCCTCCCTGCCAGCCGCGCAGCCACCGGCCGTCCGGCCGGCGCAGGTTGGCCAGCAGGAACTCCCCTGCGGCCCGGGCGTCGGCCAGCCAGTCGTCCCGACCGGTGGCCGCGCCCGCCCGGGCCAACCCGGAGATGAACAGGGCGTTCCACTCAGTCAGGACCTTGTCGTCGAGGCCCGGACGGACGCGCTTCTCGCGGGCCTCGAACAGAATCCGGCGGGCCTCCTCGACGGCGGGCGGGCGGGCCAGGTCACCCCGTACCGGCCGGTGCAGGATGTTGGCGCCCTCGAAGTTGCCGCCCCGGGTGATCCCCCACCAGGCGATGGCCTCGTCGGCCAGGCCACTGTCGCCCAGAAGCTCGCGCACCTCCTCCTCCGACCAGACGTAGAACTTGCCCTCGACGCCCTCGGAGTCGGCGTCCTCGGACGAGAAGAACCCGCCCTCGGGGTGGCGCAGGTCGCGGCGCACGTACTCGATGGTCTCGGTCACGACCTGGAGGAAGCGGTCCTCGCCGGTGGCCTGCCAGGCGTGGAGGTAGACGGCCACCAGCAGGCCCTGGTCGGTGAGCATCTTCTCGAAGTGGGGGACCATCCACCGCTGGTCGGTGGCGTAGCGGGCGAACCCACCGCCCAGGTGGTCGTACATCCCGCCCGAGGACATGGCGTCGAGGGTGGTGGTGACCATGGCCAGGGTGCCGGCGTCGCCGTCCCGCAGCCAGGCCCGCAGCAGGAGCTCGAGCAGGTCGGGCTGGGGGAACTTGGGGGCGGGGCCGAACCCGCCCCAGGCTTCGTCGAAGCGCTGGCGCAGGGTGTCGCGGGCGTCGGCGATGGCCTCGGGGCCGGGCATCGGGCCGCCGGTGGGCGCCAGCTCGGCCGAGCGCCCGAGGGCGTCGGTCAACTGGCCGGCCTGGGCCAGGACATCGTCGCGCCGCTCCTCCCACACCTCGGCCATGGCCCGCAGGACCTTGGTGAAGGCGGCCAGCCCGCGGCGGTCCTCCTTGGGGAAGTAGGTGCCGCCGAAGTACGGACGGCCGTCGGGCGTGAGGAACACCGTCATGGGCCAGCCGCCGTGGCCGGTGAGGGCCTGGACCGCCTCCATGTAGATGGCGTCGACGTCCGGCCGCTCCTCCCGGTCGACCTTGACGTTCACGAAGAGCTCGTTCATCACCGCCGCGGTCCCGGGATCCTCGAAGGACTCGTGGGCCATGACGTGGCACCAGTGGCAGGCGGCGTAGCCGATGGACAGCAGGATGGGCTTGTCCTCGGCCCGGGCCCGGGCGAACGCCTCCTCCCCCCACGGGTACCAGTCGACCGGGTTGTCCTTGTGCTGCTGCAGGTAGGGGCTGGTCTCGTCCGCGAGGCGGTTCATGCCTTCGAGCGTAGAGACTGGGAGCGATGGTCGGTGACGTCCTGCCCGGCACGTGGGCCGAGGTGCTGTTGGCCGTCGCCGTGGGCGGGATGCTGATGTCGGCCCTGGCGCGACTGCACCGGGGACAGGTCCGCCCTCGCCTGTGCCCCGGCTGCGGTCGTGCGGTCTCTCGCGTCTACGACGCCTGCCCGCGCTGCGGTCACCCCGTGTCGGGGTGACGGGCCCTACGCCGGGTTGGACTGCTCGTCGACGTTCGGCGTCTTCCCTTCGCCGCCGAGTGCCTCGGGCATGGTCTCCGGCTTGGTGGCGTCGGTGTTGGGCATGGCCGTGGCCCAGTGGTCCATGGCGTTGCCGCCGGGCGCGGCCCCGGCGCCGGTCATGGTCGGTCCCTCGTCGGGGTTGTCCAGGGACTCCGGATCGCGGATCTCGTCGTCGCTCTCGTCCCGTTCCTCAACGCCCTGGACCCTGGGCTGATCTCCGGTGTTCGACATTTCCAGCTCACTCCTTCTCGGGCGGACGGTCGGAAGACCTCGGGGTGCGACGGAAGCGGGCTCGGAAGGGAGGTTCTCGTCGCAGCATGATCCTACCCAGGGGGGTACGGCGGGCAACCAGTGGGTACGGGTGGCCCATGAACGCCACCGTCCTCTGGGTCATCGCCGTCATCCTGGCCATCGTGGGCATCGTGCAGCTTCTCCGGGGCCAGATCATCTTCGGCATCATCCTGCTGATCGCCGCTGCGGCGGTCGGCCCGGGGGGCTGGTCGGTCTTCCGCTCCCGCGCCTGACGCCTGGGGCGGGCCATGCCCGCCTCAGCGTCGGGCTATGCCCGCCTCAGCATCGCCGGTTCGGCCAGGATGGGCGGACTGTGGAGCTCGGCGACGACCCCGACGAAGCCGCCTTCCGGGCCGAGGCCCGGGGATGGCTGGCCGCCCACGCCGGTCCCTACCGGGTCGGCGTCGATCCCGACAGCCCGTCGATCGTGTTCGCCGACGTCAGCGACGCGGCCCACGTCGAACGGGGCCGGGCCTGGCAGCGGGAGCTGTACGACGGGGGATGGGCCGGTCTCGGCTGGCCGGTCGAGCACGGCGGGCGTGACCTCCCCATCGCCCTGCGGGCCATCTGGGCCCAGGAGCTGAGCGCGGCCGGCGTCCCCCCGCCGATCAACCTCCTGGGTGAGGCCATCGCCGGCCCGACCATCCTGGCCCACGGCACCGAGGACCAGAAGCGGCGGTTCCTCCCGCCCATCCTCACCGCCGAGGAGATCTGGTGCCAGCTGTTCAGCGAGCCGGACGCCGGCTCGGACATGGCCGCGGTGACGACCACGGCCACCCGCGAGGGCGACGGGTGGGTGGTCTCCGGGCACAAGACGTGGAGCTCGGGCGCCCACTACGCCGACTGGGCCATCCTCCTGGCCCGGACCGACTGGGACGTCCCCAAGCACCAGGGCTGCACGTACTTCCTCCTTGACATGCACCAGCCGGGCATCACCGTCCGGCCCCTGCGCCAGATGACCGGGGGCGCGGCGTTCAACGAGGTGATCCTGGAGGGCGCCCGCATCCCCGACGCCCAGCGCCTGGGCGCGGTGGGCGAGGGCTGGAAGGTGGCGGTCACCACCCTCATGCACGAGCGGCTGCACCTCGGCCTCGGCCTGGCCCGGGCCGGGGGCGGCGTGGAACGGCTGCTGGCCGACGTGCGCAGGAGCGGGGTGGCCGGCGACCCTGCCGTCCGCCAGCTCGCCGCCCAGCTGGCCATCGACGCCCGGTGCGTGCAGTACCTGGGCTGGCGGATCGTCTCCAAGCTGTCCCACGGCGAGATCCCGGGACCCGAGGGGGCGGTGGCCAAGCTGGCGTCCGCCCGGGTGTCGCGCCGGTACGACGAGCTGGCCGACGCCATGCGGGGGCCGGGCGCCATGGTCCACGACGAGTACACGCTGCTCCAGCTTTGGGTCCCGGCCACCCGCATCGCCGGGGGCACCGACGAGGTGCTGAAGAACCTGATCGCCGAACGGGTGCTGGGCCTGCCCCCCGAGCCCCGGCCCGACAAGAACCTGCCGTTCAGAGACGTCCCCCGGGGGAGCTGAGCAGCGTGGCCGCCATCCTGCTGGTGGAGGATGACCCCTCGGTGCGCGAGGCCGTGGCCATGGCCCTGGAGGGCGACGGGCACCGGGTCACCACCGCGGCGGCCGGCGACGAGGCCATCGAGCGCTGGCGCCAGCACCGGCCGGAGCTGGTCTTGCTCGACGTCATGCTCCCGGGCAAGGACGGCTTCGAGGTGTGCCGGGCCATCCGGGCCCACGACCAGGTGCCGATCATCATGCTCACGGCCAAGAGCGACCCGATCGACATCGTGGTCGGGCTGGAGTCGGGCGCCGACGACTACGTCACCAAGCCGTTCGAGACCAGGGTGCTGCTGGCGCGGATCAAAGCCGTCCTCCGTCGCCAGGAGCGCCCGCCGGCCGAGCCGGTGCTGCGCTTCGGCGACCTGGCCATCGACCCGGGCGGCATGGCCGTGACCCGGGGCGGCGCCGACCTCCACCTCACACCTACCGAGCTGCGCCTCCTGCTGGAGCTGGCCCGCCGCCCCGGCCAGGTCTTCACCCGGGCCCTGCTGCTGGAGCGGGTGTGGGACTACTCCTACCTGGGCGACTCCCGCCTGGTCGACGTCTGCGTGCAGCGCCTCCGGGGCAAGGTCGAGCAGGACCC
>JBOGIE010000026.1:0-17423 GCA_050742435.1 Acidimicrobiales bacterium
CTGAACCAGGCGTTCAACCAGGACCGCAACGAGACCTGCGGCAGCCTGCCGAAGTAGGCAAGCCCGGAGGCCGGCGTTCCGGCCTCCGGGACGGAGGGGTAGCTATGGGGCCATGCCCCAGGATCACCCCACCGCCCCGGCCGAGGTAAGCGATCACCAGACGTGGTTCGACCGGGCGGCCGACGGCTCATCGCGCGCCATCGCCCGGCCTCCCTTCTTCCTCGGATGCCTCGCCATCGTCGCCGTCTGGGTCGTCTCGGGCCCGCTGCTCGATTTCTCCCACCGGTGGGTCGACACGCTCGACATCATCGTGGCCCTGATCACCTTCCTCATGGTCGCCTTGCTGCAGAACGAGGCGTGGCGGGGCAGCAAAGCCACCCAGCGCAAGCTCAACGCCATCGCCGCCGCCCTGGCCGAGCTGATGGAGCACTCCGAGGTGGACAAGGAGCACGTGCGGCAGCTCAACGCCGCCGTGGGCCTGGAGAAGCGGGAGAGCAGCTCCCGCTTCTGAGGTCAGGAGCCGGGGCCGGGGAGCCGAGTCCGGCGCACGTCCACGGTCACGGCCAGGCCGTAGTGGTCGGACGTGGCCAGCGTGGGGTCGTCCGGATCGACCTCGTCGAATGCCAGGCCGGCATCCAGCACCTCGACCAGGTCGTTCACAAAGACGAAATCCAGCACGCTCCCCGCGCCGGAGACGCCGGCGCGCAGGGGCGTGGGAACGGTCCTCGGCGGCTCGTGGCCGTGGACGGCGGCGTGGGCCGAGCGCAGGCGGGAGGAGAGCAGCTCGATGGGCGGCGAGCCGGGGCGGGCGTTGAAGTCCCCGAGGAGGACGGCCGGCAGGGGCGGGCGGCGGGCCATCCACTCGTCGATCCTCGCCGCCTCGGCCAGCAGCGCCCCGCGGTCCCCGCCGAAGTGGGTGTTGTAGACGTCGAAGTGGCCGCCGCCCCTCAGCCTGACCGTCACCCGCTGGGCCACCCGGGCGTCTGCTCCGAGAGCGATGGACGCGGTGGCCACCACGGGCAGGCGGGACAGGACGGCCAGCCCCTCCCAGAGGCCGAGGAGGCCGGCCTTGGACCGCCGGAAGGAGCGGTAGCGCACCACCCCGGCGCTCCGGCGCTCGACCTCCCTGACGATCCAGGCGGCCTGGTCGGGGACGACCCGCGCTTCCTGGAAGCCGGCCACGTCCGGGGCCAGGTCGACCAGCTGGCGGACGAGGAGCTGGCGCCGCGCCACCCACCGGTCGGCTGTGTTGCGCAGGTTCAGGGTCACGATGCGCACGGGGCCATTGTGCAAGGGGCGGAGCGGGGCCGACTGGCCGTAACGTCAGCTCCCATGGAGCGACGCACCAAGATCGTGGCCACCGTGGGGCCGGCCTCGGACCCGCCTGCCGTCCTGCGGAGGATGGTCGACGCAGGGATGAACATGGCCCGCCTGTCGCTGGCCCACGGCCCGGTCGAGGAGACGCTGGAGCGCATCGGCACCGTCCGGCAGGTGGCGGACCAGGCCGGGGCGACGATCGGGGTCCTGGTCGACCTGCCGGGCCCCAAGATCCGCACCGCGCCGTTCGAGCGGGAGATCTACCTGATCGAGGACGAGCACGTGGAGCTGGTCGACGCCCAGGAGGGCATGACCAGCGACTGGCAGCGCATCGCCGTGAGCTACCCGGGCGTCGTGTCCCAGCTGCGGCCGGGCGACACCGTCCCCATGGGCGACGGCGGCATCACGCTGGTCGTCGAGACCGTGCACGCCGACCGGGCCGTCGCCCGCGTCCACTCCGGTGGCCGCATGGTCGGGCGCCAGGGCGTGGCCCTGCCCGCCAACCGGTTTCCCCTCGAGTCGCCCACCGCCGAGGACCTGCGCTTGCTCGACATCGTGTGCGAGGCCGGCGTGGACGCCGTGGCCATCTCCTTCGTGCGCTCGGGGGCCGACATCGAGCGGGCACGGGAGGCCAGCGGGCCGGACGGCCCCATGCTGGTGGCCAAGATCGAGACCCAGGAGGCGGTCGACGCCCTGGAGGACGTCATCGCCCTGGCCGACGGGGTCATGGTGGCCCGGGGCGACCTGGGCATCCGCTGCGCCCTGGAGGACGTCCCCCACTACCAGAAGCGGATCATCACCACCGGGGTGGCCTACGGCCGGCCGGTCATCACCGCCACCCAGATGCTGGAGTCCATGTTGCGGGCCCCGTCGCCCACCCGAGCGGAGGTGAGCGACGTGGCCAACGCCGTCCTCGACGGCACCAGCGCCCTCATGCTCTCGGGAGAGACGGCCATCGGCCACGACCCGGCCGGCGCGGTGGCCACCATGGCCCGGATCGCCCGGCGGGCCGAGCGGGAGTTCGACTACCACGGCTGGGGGCGGAACCTCGGTGTGCAGCAGATCGCCGAGCGCGCCGGGCGGCCGGTCTCCGTCCGGGTCACCGCTGCGATCTCCGCCGCGGCATGGAGGGCGGTCAACGACGTGGGGGCCAAGGCCATCATCGCCTGCACCAACAGTGGGACGACGGCCCGGGCCATCTCCCGCTTCCGGCCCATGGTCCCCGTGCTCGGGATCACGCCGTCCTTGCGGACCGCCCGCCAGCTGTCGGTGGGCTGGGGCATCACGCCGATCGTCATCGACCAGCACGGGACCACCAACGACATCGTGTGGTTCGCGGTGAGCGCGGCGGTCGACGCCGGGGTGGTCAAGAAGGGCGACGTCGTGGCCGTCCTGGTCGGCTCGCCCGAAGAGCCGGTACCGACCACCGACGTCCTGCGCCTCGTGCAGATCTAGGGTCGGCCGGCTACCCCCCGATGGGGAACGCCTCGTGGGCCCCGCTCACGAACAACCCCGGCTCCGGTCCGCCGCCGATGACATGCAGCCGGTCGCCGACGCCGGCCACCGCCAGCCCGTGGCGGGGGACGCCGAGGGTGGCGACCCGGTCCCACCGCCCGCCGGCCAGGCACTCGACCGAGGCGATGGTGCCGGTCGGCTCCTCGCCGCCGGCCACGCACGGCCGCCCCGCCGCCTCGGCCGCCGACGTGCCGCCCCGGGTGTCGTTGAGGCCCGGCTCGGCCCGCCACGGCCCGCCGGCGACGGGGTCCCACGACTCGACCGAGGCCATGTTGGTGGCCAGCGAGCCGAGCCGGCCGGCGATGGCGTAGACCCGCCCGCCCGACGCGGCGGCGGCCAGATGGTCCCGCGCCTGGGCCATGTCGGGGCCCGACCGCCAGACCGGCTGCCCGAGGATGAGGAACTCGGTCCGGCGCAGGAACGTGCCGCCGGGATCGGTCCCGCCGATGGCGACCAGGCGGCCCCCGGCCGCGGCCATGGCCAGCCCGCCCCGGGGGCCCGAGAGGGCCGGCTCCTCGCGCCACGCCCGGTCCCCGGCGCCCAGGCTGAGCACCCGCGACTGGGCCACCCAGTCCTGGCCCGGGCGGTTGGTGTAGCCCCCGGCCACGTACACCCGGTCGCCGGCCCCGGCCATGCCCGAGTGGTGGAGGCCGAGGGGCAGGGCCGGGCCCGGCTCCCAGCGGTTGGCCGCGGGGTCGTAGAAGTCGACCCGGTCGCTGGCCCCGCCGTCGGCGGTGAGCCCACCCACCACCACGATCCGGCCGGCCACGACGGCGCCGGCCACCTCGGTCCGGGGTAAGGGCAGCTCGGCCCGCGGACCGGGCGCCGCCGCCGTGGTGGCCGCGCCTCCGGCCGCGGTGGTCGCCGGACCGACGGTCGCGTCCTCGCCGTCCGAGCAGCCGCCCAGCCCCAGCAGCACGACGGCGAGCAGCAGCGCAGCCCTCCGTATACCCATGCCGCCGATCGTACGGCGGCCGCCGCCCGCCGGCGCAGCGGCTAGCTTCGGCCCGCACCGGAGATGCGTACCCAGCCCACGCCCGCAGTCGGCAGCGCATCCGAGGGTGCGGACGGCCGGCGGGCCGTGCTGGCCTTCCTCGCCGTCGCCGCCGTCCTGTTCGTGGTGTCGGCGGTCTCCTCACGCTGGCTGCCCGATCCCGGCAACCAGGTAATCCCGCCGTTCCGGGGCTGGCGCTGGCTGCAGGGCTGGGCCCAGTGGGACTCGGGGTGGTACGCGGCCATCGCCGAGGGCGGGTACGCCTACATCCCCGGCCGCCAGTCGACCATCGCCTTCTTCCCCGCCTACCCGCTGGTGATGCGGGCGGTGGCCGTGGTCGTGGGCAACCCCTACGTCGCCGGCTTCCTCGTGACCGTGGCCTCGGGCATGGCCGCGGCCCGCCTGTTCCTCGCCTGGCTACGCGAGCGGATGGACCGCCGGTCGGCGTGGGCCGCCCTCGGCCTCCTGCTCCTCTACCCCTACGCCTTCTTCCTGTACGGCGCCGTCTACCCGACGGCGTTCTTCGTGATGACGGTGATCGGCGCCTTCGTCCTCCTCGAGAGGGGCCATCCGTGGCTGGCCGGGATGGTGGGCGCCGTGGCCACTGCGGCCCGGCCCAGCGGGGTGGTGCTGGTCGTCGCCCTGGCCGTGCGGGCGTTCGAGCGGCGCCGGGCCCTGCAGGCCGGGGCCGAGGCGAACAGCGCCGCCCGACCCGGCAGGCCCGCCTGGTGGGACGCGGGCGTGCTGCTGTCCGGACTGGGCATCGGCGCCTTCTGCCTCTACCAGTGGCGCCGCTTCGGTGACCCCCTGGCCTTCGTCAGCGTCCAGGAGGCGTGGGACCAGGAGGGCGGCCTGCGGACGTGGCTCAAGTTCCGGTTCTTCGAGGACCTGGCCGCGCTGGGCGAGCGGCCGCTCCTCGGCGCCCTGTCCTACCTGGCCCACCCGGTCCTGACCCTCGCCGCCCTGGCCCTGGTGCCGCGGGTCTTCCGGCGCTTCGGGTACGGCTACGGCGTCTACGCCCTCCTGGTCGTCGCCCTGCCCGCGCTGAGCACCAAGAACTTCTTCGGCATGGCCCGGTACCTGATGGCCGCCTTCCCGTGCCTGGCGGTGGCGGGCGAGCTCCTGGCCGCCCGCCCGAAGCTGGCGGCTGTCGTCTACCCGGTGAGCGCGGTGGGCCTGGTCGTGCTCACCGCGGCCTACAGCCAGGGCTACTACCTGTCCTGACCTGCTCGTCCCCGCCCCGTCCCGTGCCATGGGCGATCATGGGGTCGATGGCCGCCCGCATCCTCATCGTGGAGGACGACGAGCGCATCCGGCTGTCCCTGCAGCTCGTGCTGGAGGACGAGGGCAACGTGGTGGAGCTGGCCGAGAGTGCCGAGGAGGCCCTCGACCTTCTCACCCGCCGCCCGGCCGACGTGGTGCTGGTCGACCTCATGCTCCCCGGCATGGACGGCTTCGAGCTGTGCCGGCGGCTGCGGGCGTCCAGCGACGTCGCCATCCTCATCCTCACCGCCCGGTCGGACAGCCACGACGTGGTGGCCGGCCTGGAGGCGGGCGCCGACGACTACGTGGTCAAGCCGGCGGTGCCCAAAGAGCTGTCGGCCCGGGTCCGGGCCCTCCTGCGCCGGGCGACGCGGTCGGAGTCCGGCCGGCCGGCCGAGGTCTTCGGCGACATCGAGGTGCACCAGGACGCGGGATCGGTCCGGGTCGCCGGCGAAGAGGTCGCCCTCACCAAGACCGAGTTCAAGCTGCTGTGCGAGCTGGCCCAGAACCCGGGGCGGCTGCTGAGCCGGGAGGTCCTGCTCGACCGGGTGTGGGGCTACGGCTACTTCGGGGACGGCCGGCTGGTCGACGTCCACATCCGCCGCCTCCGCACCAAGGTGGAGAAGGATCCCACCCACCCCCGCCACATCGTCACCGTCCGGGGCCTCGGCTACAAGCTGGAGCCGTGACAGGGACCAGTCCGTACCGCCGGATGGGGTTGCGGACACGGGTGACGCTCGCCTTCGCGGTCGGCGCCCTGGTCCTCTCCGCCGGCCTGGCCACCCTCACCTACGGGCTGGCCCGTTCCTACCTCATCCGCCAGCGGGAGACGTCGGGGCTCCGCCAGACCTACGCCAACGCCCGGCTGGTCAAGAGCGCCCTGGCCTCCCCCGAGCTCGACGTCCCCCAGCTGCTGACCTCGGTGGAGCTGCCTGCCCGCTCGTCGCCCATGCTGCTCCAGCGGGGGACCTGGTTCGGCTCGGCCACCATCGGCCCGGAGGCCCTCCCTTCCGAACTGCGGGAGGTGGTCGACGGCGGCCGCGCCGCCCGCCAGCGCTTCGCCCTCGCCGGCATGCCCCATCTGGCGGTCGGGATCCCGCTGCCCGCGGTCGACGGCGCCTACTTCGAGGTCTTCCAGCTCGTCGAGCTGAACCGCACCCTCCAGATCCTGCTCAACTCGTCGGTCGCCGCCGCCCTGGTCACCACCGTGGCCGGGGCGACGATCGGCCGGTGGGCCAGCCGGCGGGTCCTGTCGCCGGTCGCCGCAGTGTCGGAGGCGGCCGCCGCCGTGGCCAGCGGCCGGTTCGACGTCCGCCTGGAGGAGTCCGCCGACGCCGACCTGTCCCGGATGGCCGTCTCCTTCAACCAGATGACCGAGGCCCTCCTCGCCCGCATCCGCCGCGACGCCCGCTTCGCGTCCGACGTCAGCCACGAGCTGCGGTCGCCCCTCACCACCCTGGTCGCCGCCTACCAGGTGGTGGGGTCCCGGCGCGAGGACATGCCGGCCCGGGCCCGGACCGGCCTCGACCTGCTCGGCGCCGAGATCGGCCGCTTCGAGCGGCTGGTCGAGAACCTGCTGGAGATCTCGCGCATCGACGCCGGCGTGGCCGAGCTGGTGGTGGAGGAGGTGGTCCTCGGCCAGTTCGTCCTGGAGGCGGTCCGGACCGGACCGGTCCCCGAGGTCCCGGTGGCGCTGGAGCCGGGGGCGGCGGAGGCGGTGGTGGCCGTCGACAAGCGCCGCCTGGAGCGGGTGTTCGCCAACCTCATCGACAACGCCGAGCGCCACGGTGGTGGGGTGGTGCGCCTCGTCGTTGAACGGGACGCCGACTGCGCCGGCTTCGCAGTGGAGGACGCCGGGCCGGGGGTCACCTCGGAGGAGAGGGACCGGGTGTTCGAGCGCTTCTTCCGGGGACGGGCGGCGGGCATGCGGGGCGCGGGCGAGGGCAGTGGCCTGGGCCTCTCCCTGGTGCGGGAGCACGTCGGTCTGCACGGGGGCCGGGTCTGGGTCGAGGAACGGGAGGGAGGCGGGTCCCGGTTCGTGGTGCGCCTCCCGGTGGCGGCGTGAGGTGGCGGGCGCTCCTCCCGGCCGCCCTGCTCCCGGTGCTGGCCATGGGGTGCGGGGTGCCCACCGACCGCGAGCCTCGCGCCATCCCCGACGAGCGGGTCCCCTTCGGCCTCCTCGACCCCGAACCCACGTCCACCACCAGCGCTCCCCCCACCGCCACGTCCACCGCCCGGATCACCGTCTTCCTGGTGGATGGTGACCGGCTGGCCCCCGTCGCCCGTGACGTGCCCGCACCCCCCACCCCGGACAAGGCCCTGCGCGCCCTGCTGGGAGGGGCCAGGCGGGAGGAGGTGGCCGCCAACGTCCGGACCGCGCTCGGCGCCGCCGCCGGCGCCTCGGCGACGGCCGCCGACGGCCTGGTCCGGGTGGAGCTGGGGACCGCGCTTCCCAGCACCGCGGGGCGGGAGCAGGTGCTGGCCGTCGCTCAGATCGTGTACACCCTCACCGCCCTGCCGGGAGTGGACGCGGTGACCTTCACGCTCTCCGGGCGAGCGGTGGAGGTCCCGGCCGGTGACGGCACGCTCACCAGCGGCGCGTTGCGGCGGAGCGACTACGCGTCCGTCGCCCAGCTGTAACACGACCGACACGGGATCGGCGGCCGTTCGTCGACCGCCATGGGCGACGATGCGCATACCGGGGTTGTGCGGAGGTGGTGCCGCGGTGCACGGCGTTCGTCTCGCGACCACGGATGACATCTTTCGACGAAGGAGACGCATGAACGCAAGACGTATGGGACTGGGTGCCCTGGCCAGCATCGGAGCCCTCGTAGTTGCCGCATCGACCGCTTTTGCCTGTGTCTCGGGGCCGGTCGTGAACCTCTCTACGATCCAGGCCAAGCCGGGCGAGCAGATCACCCTGACCGGCACCGGCTTCCGGCAGCCCGACCCCGTTCTGGTGCGCTTCAACGCCCTGGACGGGCCGATCCTCGCCACCCTGGACAAGCCGGCCTCCGATCGGACGGTCGGCGGCCAGATCACCGTCCCGGCCGCCGCCGCGCCCGGGAACTACGTCCTCGTCGTCACCCAGCAGGGGGCCGACGGTGAGCTGAGCCAGTCGCCCATCCGAGCCCTGCTCACCGTTGTCGGACCGAGCGGCCAGACCCCCGTGGTGGGGGCCGACCTGGCCGCCGCGGACAACGCCGACCGCCAGCCGGCCCTGGTCCGGGCCGACAACTCGGTCAGCAGCGGGACCCTGGCCCTGGTCGCCCTGGGCGTGGCCGGCATGGGCATGTTCATCGCCGGCATCGCCGCCCTCTTCGCCAGCCGGCGGGGCACGACGGCCCGCCCGGTCCCGGTGGCCCGCAGCTAGCACCAGGTCCCCGGTCCACCCCGGGTCCCCTGGACGTGGCCAGCGCCCTTCCGCCGGGGCGCTGGTCATGTCCGCGTGTGTGCACGGATCGTCACCGAACCGCAACGCGAACGCCGGACGATACGCGAGTCCCGTCGTCCACCATGGGAGGCATGAGTCGACTTCCTGACCAGCAGAGCCTGTCCGTCCGCATCGCCGACGACGGGGAGCCCACCGTCATCCGCGTCGAGGGGGAGCTCGACTCCTTCACCGCCGCCGAGCTGCGGGAAGGGTTCGGCCGGGCCATGCAGGTCCCGACGACTGACGGCGCTCCGGCCACCGTCGTCGACATCCGCGAGGTCCCGTTCGTGGACTCGGCGGGCCTGGGCGCCCTGGTCGGCGGCATCCGGCGCCTCCGTCAGGCCGGCGGCCACGTCGCCCTGTGCTGCACCCGCCCCAGCGTCCTGCGCCTGCTCAACATGACCGGCTTCGACCGGATCGTCACCGTGACCAGCTCGCCCGAGGAGGCGCGCCAGGTGCTCAGTCCGGCTTGATGTTCTGGTTCAGGCGGAAGAAGTTCGTGGGGTCGTAGGCCCGCTTCAACGCCTTCAGCCGGTCGTACTTCTCCGCCCCGTAGGCCTGGCGCACCCGCTCCTCGCCTTCCTCCATCAGGAAGTTCACGTACACGCTGGTGTGGTGGGGGGCCAGGGCGTCCCAGTAGTCGCGGGCCCACTGGCGCTCGGCCTCGAAGCCGTCGGCGGTGAGGCTGTTCCCGTTGATGTTGAACGTGAAGCCGGCGTTGCGGCCGTGGAACGCGGTCTCGTCGTCGCCCACCCGGGCCACCGCCCCGCCCATCTGCCACAGGGCGAGGCTGGAGACCTGCGAGGTGATCCGCATGCCGTGCTCCGCCACCACGTCGAGCACGTCGTCGGTGAGGGCGGCCACGTCGCAGGACCGGACGTAGTACCACCAGCCGGGCCGGAAGGACGGGTCGAACGTGGCCTGGTGGGCGAGGAAGGGCTTGGGCCGGCACATGTCCACGGCCGGCGTCCCGAACGCCTTGAGCGGCCGGACCACCCGTTCCCCGTCCTCCACGGGCCCGGCGTAGCAGGCGACCACGCCCACGACCGGCCTGCCCACCAGGTCGGCCGGGACGAAAGGCAGCGCGGGGGCCTTGCGCTGGACGAGGATCGTCATCAGCTCGTCGGGGCAGTCGGCGACCCAGTCCCGGTAGAAGCGCAGGACCTCGGGTGCCTGCTCCATGGGCCACAGCACGGGACCGGCCACCACCTCGGGACCCAGCGGGTGGAGCCGGAACTCGAAGTCGGTGACGATGCCGAAGTTCCCGCCGCCCCCCCGGATCCCCCAGAACAGGTCGGCGTTGCGGTCGTCGCTGGCGGTCAGGAACTCACCGTCGGCGGTCACCACGTCGACCGAGAGGAGCTGGTCGACGGTCAGCCCGTACTTGCGCATGATCCAGCCGATGCCACCGCCCAGGGTGAGGCCGGCAATGCCCGTGTGGGTGACGATTCCCGCGGGGACGGCCAGGCCGAAGGCCTGCGTCTCCCGGTCGAGCTCGCCGAGCAGCACCCCGGCCTGGGCCCGCACGGTCCGTGCCTCCGGGTCGACCCGGACGCCCTTCATCGGCCCCAGGTCGATGACCATCCCCCCGTCGCACACCGACAGGCCGGGGAAGCTGTGCCCACCCCCGCGGACGGCCACGGTGAGGTCGTGGGCCCGGGCGAACCGTACCGCGGCCCGGACGTCGGCCACGCCCGCGCACCGGGCGATCAGGCCGGGGCGCCGGTCGATCGAGCCGTTCCAGACCTTGCGGTGCTCGTCGTAGCCCGGATCGGCCGGCCCGATGAGCGCCCCGCCGAGACCGGCCCGCAGCTCCTCCACCGCGGCGTCGTCGACATGCACGTCATCGATCAAGCGGCTCATCTCCACCTCCCGCCCGCGACCGTACCGTCGGCGGAGCCCGTTTGCTCAGGCGCAGATCTCGTCGGCTTCGGCGTGGTTGCGGAGGCCGGCGTACATGGTGGCCACCCGGCCGGTGTCGATCACGAAGACCACGACCCGGTCGGCGAGGGCCGGGTCGACGGCCGAATAGATGAGCCGGTGGACGGGGAGGGAGGGGTTCACCACTCGGAGCCGCCCCGGGTAGGCCGCCTGCACCTCGGCCTCGGTGCTGCCCACCCGGATCCCCGAGACCGTGGCGACCGTCGGCTCCTTGACCACGATGAGGTCGATGCGACCGGACGCCGGGTTGGTGATGATCAGGTCCACGCCCGCGGGCCCGCGAGGGGCGGAGAGCACCTCACAGTAGGGCTCCTTGGTCAGGGACAGCTCGGTGCCGGCGACCGCCCGGGCCTGGGCCACGGTCATGCCCACGTTGACGGGGCCGATCCCGTCGATGCGCAGGCGGGACGACGTGGACAGCCCGGGCCCGGCCGTGGTGGTGGACGTGGCGCCGGCCCCCGCGCCTGCGGTCGTGGACGTAGGCGCCGGCAGCGAGGTAGACGTCTCGGGAGCGGCGGTGACCGTCGTGGTGGCCGTTGTCGAGGGCGCGGTGGCGGTCGCCCCGTCACCGCTGTCGCCACAGGCGGCCAGGACCAGCAGGATGGCGACGAGAGGAGCGGTGCGTCTCATGGGCGCCATGGTGCCCCCTCGGCGTCACCGACGCATTGCCGCGCCGTAACGGATCGGTAACCGGCGGCGAGGGTAGAACAGCGGAGCCATGGCCACCGACCTCGAACTCGGCGTCGACACCTTCGGCGACGTCACCCGCGACGCCGACGGCCGGCCGCTGCACCACGCCCCGGTGATCCGCAACGTGGTCGAGGAGGCGGTCCTGGCCGACCAGCTCGGCGTCGACTTCATCGGGTTGGGCGAGCACCACCGGGTCGACTTCTCCATCGCCGCGCCCGACGTCGTGCTGGCCGCCATCGCCGGGCGGACCTCGCGCCTACGGCTGGGATCGGCGGTCACCGTCCTCAGCTCGGACGACCCGGTGCGGGTCTTCCAGCGCTTCTCCACCCTCGACGCGGTGTCGAACGGGCGGGCCGAGGTGACCCTGGGACGGGGCTCGTTCATCGAGTCGTTCCCGCTCTTCGGGTACGCCTTGGAGGACTACGAGCTGCTGTTCGAGGAGAAGCTGGAGCTGTTCGTGGAGCTCCTCAAGGAGGAGCCGGTGACCTGGAGCGGGAAGACCCGAGCCCCGCTGGAACGACAGCTGGTCTACCCGCCCACCGAGTCGGGCTCACTGCGGGCGTGGGTCGGCGTGGGTGGGAGCCCCAAGTCGGTCGTACGGGCCGCCCGCCACGGCCTCCCGCTCATCCTGGCCATCATCGGCGGTGAGTTCCTCCGCTTCGCACCCCTCGTCGACCTGTTCCACCGGGCCACCGAGGGGTTCGGCAAGCCCCGCCTTCCGGTCGGGGCCCACTGCCCGGGGTACGTGGCCGGGACCGACGAGCAGGCCCGCGACGAGCTGTGGCCCCACTACTCGGCCATGCACGCCCGGATCGGCCGGGAGCGGGGCTGGCCGCCCATGACGAGGCAGCAGTTCGACCTCACCGCCGGACCGGACGGCGCCCTCTTCGTGGGGTCGCCGGAGACGGTGGCGGCCAAGATCGTCAAAGCGGTGCGGGGGCTGGGCCTGGCCCGCTTCAGCCTGAAGTACAGCGCCGGCACCCTCCCCCACGAGCAGATCATGACCAACGTCGACCTGTACGGCCGGAAGGTGATCCCCATGGTGCGGGAGCAGCTGGCGACGTAGACGGGGTCAGGTCCGCTCGAAGGTGATGCGCTGGCTGCCTCTCGTGCACTCGAAGGTCGCCACCGGGAGCCCGCGGCCTTCGGTCTGGCTGGTCCGTCGACACGTGAACCCGTCCGCCTCGCCCTGCGCCGCCCCGTTGAGGGGACCGAGCGGCCCACCCACCTTGCGCACGACGGCTTCGGCCTCGGCACAGGACAGGCCGTCGGCCACGATGTCGGCGGCGAGGTCGTCGCTGTTCGGCGTGAACCCCACGTCCTGGCACCTGGCGGTCGCCGGCGGAGCACTCGCCGTGACCTCGAACTCCCCGATCGTGCAGGCCGTGCACTGGTAGACGATGCGGTAGCGCCCGGCCGTCACCGGCTGGTCCCCCGTGGCGCTCTGGCGGCAGGTGCCGTGCGAGGGGACCACGAACCATCCGGTGAGCCGGCCGCCGGTGCTCACCTCCACCTGGTGATCGGCTTCGGCGAAGAAGTCACAGCCCGACGTTCCTCCCGCCAGCCAGAGAGGGACGTTCGGCGTCCGCCAGTTCTCCGCCGTAAACCCCTCACCGCTGATGTTGACCCGCGCCTCGGGCGCGGCGGCCGGTGGCGAGGCGGTCACCCGTGGCTGACCCGCCGCCCGGGTGGTCGTCGTCGTGACCCTCCCGGTGGTGCTCGTGACCGACGCCGGCCGGGCCGTCGTGCTCGTGGTGACCGTGTCCGGCACCGGCGTCCCGCCGACGCTCGTGGTCGTCGTGTCCCGCTGGCTGGTGGACGACTCCGTGGCGCTGTCGCTGGTGCACCCACCCAGCAGGACCAGCACGGCGGCGGCCGCCGTCACCGCACGGACAAGGGGATTCCGCTCCATCCTCAGAACTCCTGGCTCGGTGAGCAGACGGGTCACCGGGTCCTGCCAGGGCCGCCGTACTCGTTTGTGACGATGGCACAGTTCTCCTCCAGCCCGGTAACGCGCCCGTCGCCGCCAGGCAACAGCTTCGTTACACCGGCCGCGTGCAAGTCGCCGTCAAGTGGGCTTCAAGTGGACGGGCGCAGCATGCGGACCGTGAGCACGGAGGGTCCGTGACTCCCCCGGCAACGAAGGAGCCCGACATGACCTCAGCCCTGAAGCCTCGCGCCGAGCGCCGGACCGTCGGCGCATTCGCCCGCTCCCGTCCCGCGGCGGCAGCGGCCGGCGCGGTCTTCGTCTTCACCGTCCTGGGCGCGACCACCGCCTTCGCCAACCACGACGCCAACACGATCCACGCCTGTCTGAGGACCCAGAACGGCAGCATCCGCATCGTGAACTCACCCTCCGACTGCGGGAACAACGAGACGGCCATGGAGTGGGGCAGGCAGGGCCCGCCGGGTCCCCAGGGTGTCGCCGGGCCCGTGGGCCCGCAGGGCCCCAAGGGCGACACAGGGGCCATGGGCCCCGCCGGCCCCGCCGGCACCACCGGCCCGACCGGCCCGATCGGCCCCAAGGGCGACGCCGGTACTGCCGGGGCGGCACGCCGTGTGACGAGTACAGCTCGGTCGGCTGGCTCGACCTCCCCGCCGGCAAGTTCGTGGTCTCGGCTAAGGCCTGGTTCCGCAACACCCGAGGCGTGTTCGACGGGGACGCCGACGCCAAGTGCTTCCTGTACGACCTCGGCGGCCACCAGCGCGACGACACCAACCTGTACCTGCCCCGGACCACCCTGGGCCACAGCGGGTTCGCCGCCTCGTGGAGCATCGCCGTCGACAATCCCAACCCGGTACAGGTCAACCTGATGTGCGGCAGCGGTGACAGCGATGGCCGGATCAAGGCTCACGACATCCGCATCACGGCCATCAAGGTGGACAGCCTCTCCGCCGCCTGACCTTTCCCAGACCGCACCGCCTGACGGGCCCCCGGTGGGGCCCGTCAGCGCGCCCGGGGACGGTGGCGGAATACCGTCGGCCGGTGTCGGTTATATAGTTGATACATCATCCAGATAGGAGCCGGCCATGCAGTTCGGTGTGTTCACCGTGGGCGACGTCACCCCGGATCCCACGACGGGACGGGTCCCCACCGAGGGCGAGCGCATCAAGGCCATGGTGCGCATCGCCGAGAAGACCGAAGAGGTCGGCCTAGACGTGTTCGCGACGGGCGAGCACCACAACCCGCCCTTCGTCCCCTCCTCGCCCACGACGATGCTGGGCTTCGTCGCCGCCCGCACCAAGCGGCTCATCCTGTCCACGGCCACGACGCTGATCACCACCAACGACCCGGTCAAGATCGCCGAGGACTACGCCATGCTCCAGCACCTGGCCGACGGCCGCGTCGACCTGATGATGGGACGGGGCAACACCGCGCCCGTGTACCCCTGGTTCGGCAAGGACCTCCGTGACGGCATCCCCCTGGCCATCGAGAACTACGCCCTCCTCCGCCGCCTGTGGGACCAGGAGGTCGTGGACTGGTCCGGTCGCTTCCGCACGCCGCTGCAGGGGTTCACGTCCACGCCCCGCCCGCTGGACGGCGTCCCGCCCTTCGTCTGGCACGGCTCGATCCGCAGCGTCGAGATCGCCGAGCAGGCCGCCTTCTACGGCGACGGGTTCTTCGCCAACCACATCTTCTGGCCCAAGGAGCACTTCCTGCGCCTGGTGAACCACTACCGCACCCGCTACGCCGAACACGGCCACGGGCGACCCGACCAGGCCATCGTCGGGCTGGGCGGTCAGGTGTTCATGCGCAGGAACTCCCAGGACGCCGCCCGGGAGTTCCGGCCGTACTTCGACAACGCGCCGGTGTACGGCCACGGGCCGTCGCTCGAGGAGTTCACGGCCCAGACGCCGCTCACCGTCGGCAGCCCGCAGGAGGTCATCGACAAGACCCTGACGTTCCGCGAGACGTTCGGCGACTACCAGCGCCAGCTGTTCCTCATCGACCACGCCGGCCTGCCGCTCAAGACCGTGCTCGAGCAGCTCGACCTGCTCGGCGAGGAGGTCGTGCCCGTCCTGCGCCGTGAGCTTGACGGGCTGCGCCCGGCCGACGTGCCCGACCCGCCGACCCACGCCAGCCTGGTCGCCGCCCGGACCGTCGCCGCCTGACCGCGACGCGGGCACCGGCCAAGTACGACCCGACCAACTTCTTCCGCCGGAACGCCTACATCCCACCCGGCGACCGCTACGGCTCCTGACACGCGCCCTCGACCGTGACGCGCGCGCCGGGCGGCAGCTCGCCTTGGACCGCGTTGACGGCAGCCATGACCGCCGCGGCCGACGCTTCGACGGTGAGGGTCAGGAGCACCGTCTCGGCCGGCCCCCCTTCGCCTCGCTCCCTCTCGGCCGACATGAGTTCGATGCCCTCGGCGTCGGCCAGCTCCGTGGCCACCCGCATGGCGTGTGAGGAGGGGCCTTCGTACTTCACCTGATGGGTGGTCACGTCCCAGCGTCGCGCACAGGCGCTCAACCTGCGTCGTCCCGCGCCCGCTCCAGGCCGTCGAGGATCAGATCGAGCCCGAACTCGAACTCGTTGCCATAGTCGTAGCCGGGGCGGAGGACGTGCTCGACGGTGAGCTCGACCAGGTGCGGGTAGTCGCCGGCCTGGAACTGGGCCAGGATCGTCTGGGCCAGCTCCGCCGTCTCGTCGGCGGTGTCGAACGGCAGGCCGGCCTCCTGGAGGGCGAAGCCGTAGACGTAGCTGTCGAGCGCCGAGAAGGCATGGGCGGCCAGCTCGATGGAGAAGCCGGCGGCCCGCAGGCTGCCGATCACCGCGTCGTGGTGCCGCAGCGTCGCCGGACCCGGTGACGTCCGCGACTCCATCAGCCCGATCGCCCAGCGATGGCGCGACAGCACCTGGCGGGCCGAGGCCGCCCGGTCGCGCATCGCCGTCTTCCAGTCGACCCCGGGAGATGGCAGGCCGATCTCGCCGAAGACGACGTCGACCATGCCGTCGAGGAGCTCGTCCTTGTTGGCGACGTGGTTGTACAGCGACATGGCCTCGACGCCCAGGGCCTCGCCCAGCTTGCGCATGGTGAGCGAGGCGATGCCGTTGTCGTCGGCGAGGGCGACGGCGGCGCGCAGCACCCGTTCCCGGTTCAGCGGAGGCCGGGGCCCGGGCAGCGGGGGGCTGGAGGCCATGCGCGGTGTGCTTCCCTTCGGGTCTTGACGAACTTACGTTGTAAGTATACGCTACTTACAACGTAAGCATCGAGCCTAGGGAGTCGCCATGAACGCAGAGCAGTGGATCGAGCGACGGAGGCGGCGTCGGCGGCGGTCAAGAAGGGGGCACCGATGAAGGGCATCGTCCAGGACAGCTACGGCACGGCGCCCGAGGAGGTGCTCCGGCTGGCCGAGGTGGCGCGGCCGGTGATCGCCGACAGCGAGGTGCTGGTGCGGGTGGCGGCGGCCAGCGTGGACCGGGGGACGTGGCACCTGATGGCCGGCATCCCCTACCTCATGCGGATCGCCGGCTTCGGGCTGCGGGCGCCCAAGGCCACCAACCCCGGAAGGTCCTTCGCCGGAACGGTCGAGTCCGTCGGCAAGGACGTCACCGGGTTCGAGCCCGGCGACGAGGTGTACGGCACGTCCGACAACTCCTTCGCCGAGTACGCCGCCGCCCGCCCGGACAAGCTGGCCTTGAAGCCGGCGAGCCTGACCTTCGAGGAGGCCGCGTCGCTTCCCGTCTCCGCCGTCACCGCCCTCCAGGCCGTGCGCCACCGGGGGCGGGTCCAAGCCGGGCAGAAGGTGCTGGTCATCGGTGCCTCGGGCGGGGTGGGCACGTTCGCCGTGCAGCTCGCCAAGGCGTTCGGGGCCGAGGTCACCGGCGTGAGCAGCCCGGCGAAGGTGGACCTGGTCCGGGCCATCGGCGCCGACCACGTGCTCGACTACACCCGCGAGGACGTCGCCGGCGGTGACCGCCGCTACGACGTCATCCTCGACACCGGGGGCAACCGCCCGCTCTCCCAGCTCCGCCGGGCCCTCACCCCCCGCGGCCGGCTGGTCCTGGTCGGGGGCGAGACCGACGGTCGGTGGATCGGAGGCATCGACCGCCAGGTCCGGGCCCAGCTGCTGTCCCTGCTGGTACGCCAGACGCTGGGCACGTTCGTGGCCCGCGAGAACGGCAAGGACCTCTTGGCGCTCCGCGACCTCGTCGACGCCGGCAAGATCAAGCCGGTCATCGACCGTACGTACCCGCTGCACGAGGCCCCCGCGGCCATCCGGTACCTGGTCGGCGGCCGGGCCAGGGGCAAGGTCGTGATCACC
>JBOGIE010000027.1:0-17157 GCA_050742435.1 Acidimicrobiales bacterium
GCGGCGTCGCCGCCGGGATCGCCCTCCTTTGGTTCTGGCACCTCGAGCGCCAGGGCCGCGGCGTCGCCGTGCTGGCCTTCATCGTCGGCGTGCTCATCGTCGAGGGGAGCCTGTACCCGGGCTTCGACGCCCCTGCGGGCATCTTCCACCCCACGTTCGGGACGCAGTCGTTCCGGCCCTACGAGGTCCTCATCGTCCTAGCCGTCGTGGCCCGCCTGCTGGCCGGGGGGGCGCCGCAGCGGGTCGGCACGCCCATGCTGTGGTGGGTGGCGTTCATGGTGTGGATGGGGCTGTCGGCGTTCGTCGGCCTGTACGTAGGCCACGACGGGCTGCTGGTGGCCTTCGAGGCCAAGGCGGTGATCTACCTGGGCGCCATGGTGCTGGCCGCCGGCCTCCCCGCCGAGGAGTTCGTCCGGGGGCGGACGGTCCGGCGCCTGGTGCTCTTCGCCGCCGGCGTCTCCACCCTGATGATCTTCCTGGACGGCGCGGGCGTACGGGTCACGGGCAGCTTCCTCGGCGTGCCCCTGGACGACTCGGGCCGGATGGGGTCCGACGCGGCGTCGATCTTCCTGGCCCTGGGGGTCCTGGCCCTGGGCCGGGCGGTGTCCGACCGCGACGACCGGCTGCCGCTGCTGCTGGCCGCCTGCCCGCTCGTGCTGTCCACGTTCATCCCGTACCAGCGGGCCATCCTGCTGTCGTTCCTGGCCCTGCTCCTCCTCCTGCCCGTCGCCTTCCTCACCAGCTCGGCCCGGGCCCGCCTGCACGTGTCGCCCGTCGAGCTGACCTCGGCCGGGCTCCTCCTCCTGGCCCTGGTCACCGTGCCGTGGGTGATGAGCGGGATGAAGGGCCGCGAGGCGCCCGAGTACCCCCTCGCCCCCAGGGTGGCCGCCGCCCTGACCGACCGCTCCAAGCAGCTTTCGGCCCAGGACCGGGTCAACCAGTACGAGAAGGCGGTGCCGCTGATCCTGGAGAAGCCGATCCTCGGCTGGGGGCTGGGCAAGACCTACTCCCACTTCCACCCCGGGCCGGACATCTTCGAGGAGAACAACCTGACCCACAACATCGCCGGCGACCTCCTGCTGCGGACGGGTGCGGTGGGGCTCCTGCTGTTCGGCGTGGCCATGTGGGTGGCGCTACGTGACGGCTGGAGGGTCTGGCGGGACACCCTGGACGACGCCGTGGCCTGCGTGGCCCTGGCCTGTTTCCTGGTCCTGGCCGGCCTGGTGGCCAAGGGCATGGCCGAGTCGTTGTTCGAGAAGTTCCGGCTCGCCGTGCTGATCGGCGTCTTCCTGGGCATCCTTCGAAGTGTGGTCACCGCACACGACGCCCGGCCGGCGCGCCACCCGGCCGGCCGCGCCGCCTCCGAGCGCCCGGTGCACCAGTGACGCTGCGCGAGCTGGCCGGCAACCTCCGGCGGCACTGGGTCGCGGCCCTGGCCGCCTTCCTGCTCTTCGTCCTGCTGGGCGCGGCGGCGTCCTTCCTTCCGCCGGCCTCCTACCGGGCCACGGCCACCATGTTCGTCCAGCCCAAGCCCGGCAGCTCGTCGGACTCGTTCGGGGCGGTCGAAGCGGCCCGGTTCATCCTCCCCGCCCTGGGCGAGGTGGTGAAGACGGAGACGTTCCGGACGTCGGTGCGCGACCGGATCCGGCCGGCGCCGGGGTCGCGGGAGCCCTCGCTGTCGGCCACGCCCGAGGCCGGCACGCCGGTCCTGCGGCTGAGCGCCGAGGGACGGGATCCAGCGGCCGCCGAGGTCTGGGCCAACGCCTCCGCCGAGCAGCTCATCAGCGCCAACCCCTCGACCCTGGTCGACATCATCGTCATCGACCCTGCCCGCCGGCCCACCGAGCCGTCCGGGCCGCTGGTCGTGCCGATCATGGCCGGCACCACCGTGCTGGGCGTCATCGCCGCCGTCTTCGCCTCCCTGGCCCTCGCCGTCGCCCGCCGCCGGCTCACCGGCAGCGCCGGCTTCCGCGAGCGCTACGGCGTGGAGGTCATCGGGGAGATCCCGCGGGTCCGCCGGTTCCCGACCACGGCCTCGGCCATGCTCGACGGGACGGCCGACCCGTTGGTGCTGGAGGCCTACCAGCACCTGCGGACCAACTTCGAGATCCTCCTCCTGGCCAAGCAGCCGCGGGCGGTGGCGGTCACGTCCTACACCGTGGGCGAGGGCAAGACCTCGGTGGCCGCCAACCTGGCGTGGTCGGTCGCCCGCCTGGGTCAGGCCACCATCGCCGTCGACGGCGACATCCGCAACCCGTCGCTCCACACCGCCCTGGGCATGGAGCCGGGCAAGGGCGTCACCGACGTGGAGCCCGGGATCGACGCCCTGTCCCTGCAGCAGCCCACGGCCACGCCCAAGCTGACGTTCATCGCCTCGGGGCAGACCGAGCGCCATCCGACCGAGGTGGTGAGCACCACCTTCCCCCGGCTGCTGGGGATGCTGGAGGCGTCGAACCGGCTGGTCCTGATCGACTGCCCGCCCCTTCTCGTGGCCGAGGCCACCCTGATCTCGGTCATGACCGGCTCGGCCGTGCTGGTCGTCGACATGTCCAGGCGGGACCCCGACGAGGTGGGCAGGGCGCTGGGGGAGCTGCGCCAGGCCGGCGTCGACGTCATCGGCGTGGTCCTCAACCGCACCCGGCGGCGGAGCCGCCGGCAGGGCTCGGAGTACTACTACCACTACCTGCGCGACCAGCAGCGGCACCGGGGCTTCCGCTTCATGCGGCGGGGCGGCGCCCGCCGGCAGCCGGCCCAGTCACCCCGTTGACGGGCGCGGTGTGGACGGAGCACCGCCCCCTGGGTGACACGGACCTGTCGGTCTCCAGCCTGGCCATGGGCTGCGCCAAGCTCGGTGCCTTCTGGCAGGGACGGTCTCCCGCCGCCGGCCGGCGGGCGCTGGAGGCAGCGCGGTCCTCGGGCATCACCTTCTTCGACACCGCCGACTGCTACGCCCGGGGGATCAGCGAGCGGCTGGTCGGCCAGGCCCTCGGGCCGCACCGCGACGAGGTCGTCATCGCCACCAAGGTGGGGTTGCTGAAGACGCCCCTCGCCATCGCCTCCGCCCGCCGGTCGTCGCCGGAGCGCCGGCCCATGGGACGGGCCGAGCTGCGGGGGCTGGTCCCGCAAGGCCAGGCCGCCCGCTGCTTCGCCCCCGTCTACGTCGAGAAGGCGGTCGAGCGCAGCCTGCGCCGCCTGCGGACGGACCGCGTCGATCTGCTGCTGCTCCACGACCCGCCGGCCGAGGAGCTGCGGGCCCAGCGGTTCCTCCCCGCCCTCGAGCGGCTCCGAGAGGCCGGCAAGATCCGCCACTACGGCGTGGCCTGCAGCGGCGCCGAGCAGAGCCGGGCCGCCCTCGACCTCCCCGACGTGAGCTGCCTCGCCATACCGCACAACCTGCAGACGGGGGCCACCGCCGCGGCCGTGCTCCCCGAAGCCGAGCGGCGGGGCGTGGCGGTGGTCGCCACCGCCCCGCTGGGGGACGGGACCCTCCTGCGAGCGGCGGCCGGCGAGCACCCGCCCGAGACGGTGGCCACCGCCTGCATTCAGTTCGCCCTGGCCAGCCGCGGCATCTCGGCGGTGATCGTGGGGATGAGCACGCCGGACCACGTGGCCGCCGACGTGCGAGCCGCCACCGGGCCGCCGCTGCCCGAGCCGGTGGTCGAGAGCATCCGGCGCTGCGTGTCCGAGGCGGCCGGGCCCCGGTGCTGATCGACGCCCGATCCCTCCCGGCCGGCGAGCCGGTGCGGGCGCCGGTCTGCGTGGTCGGCTCCGGCGCGGCCGGCATCACCCTGGCCATGGAGCTGGTGGAGCAGGGGGTGGACGTCGTCGTCCTGGAAGGGGGTGGCCTGCGCGTGGAGCGGGAGGCCCAGGACACCTACCGGGGACACCTGGAGGACGGCACCGCCCACGACGCCCTCGAGCTGGTCCGCCAGAAGCGGCTCGGAGGGACGACCGGGCAGTGGGGTGGCCGCTGCGCCCCCCTCCAGCCCATCGACTTCGAGGCCCGCCCGTGGATCTCGGGGAGCGGGTGGCCCATCGGGCTTGACGACCTGGTCCCGCATTACCGCCAGGCCCACCACTACTGCGACCTCGGCCGGTACGAGTACTCGACGTCGGAGGCCCTGGAGCCGGTGGAGCCGTTCGTGACCGGGGGGGCCGCGGCCGAGCTCTCCGACGACGGGCTGTGGCGCTGGAGCCCGCCGGTGAAGTTCGGGCGCCGGTTCCGCCGGGCCCTGGCCGAGGCGCCCCGCGCCCGCGTCCTCCACCACGCCAACGTGGTCCGGCTCGAACGGGAGCCGGGCAGCGGGCGCGTCGTCCGGGCCGTCGTGGCGCGGCCCGGGCCCGGGTCCGGCCCGGAGCTGGCGGTGGAGGCCGAGATCTTCGTGCTGGCCGCCGGGGGGCTGGAATGCGCCCGCCTGCTGCTGGCGTCGAACCGGGAGACGCCTGCGGGGATCGGCAACGAGCACGACCTGGTGGGCCGGTTCTACATGACCCATCCGGTGGCCGAGGTGGGGGACGTGCGGTTCGCCTCGGCCGAGCGGGCGGCGGCCGGGGGTTTCCGGCGGACGGTCGACGGGGTGTACTGCCGGCGCATGATCCGCCTCGACGACGACGTCCAGCGCCGGGCCGGCCTGCCCAACCTGGCCGCCGCCCTCTGGTTCCCCGATCCCCGTGACCCGGTCCACGGCGACGGACTGCTGTCGGCCTTCGCCCTTATCCGGGCCGGCCTGGCCCGGGGCCGCCTCGACTGGAAGTCGTCTGGCGTGCACGCCCGCTACGGCGACATCGTCGACGTGCCCGCCCACGTCGGCAACGTGGCCCGCCACCTCCCCGAGGTGGCGCGGTACGCGGCCACGTGGCTGGGCCGGCGATGGCTGTCGCCCCGGGCCCTGCCCTCGTTCATGACCGGCCTGGGCGCCGGCCCCATGCGCCTCCGGTTCGACGCCGAGCAGTCGCCCGAGCCCGAGAACCGGGTGACCCTGACCCGTGACCTTGACGGCTTCGGCATGCCCCGCCTGGCTCTGCGCTACCGGGTCTCGGACGAGGACCGGGCCAGCATCGTCCGCTCCCTGCGGCTCATCGCCGCCGAGTTCGAGCGCCTGGGCACCGGCCGGGTGACGGTCCCCGACGACGAGGACCTGGCCGCCATCACGTTCGGGGACGGCACCCACCAGATGGGCCTGACCCGCATGGCGGCCAGCCCTCGGGCCGGGGTCGTGGACCGGGACTGCCGGGTCCACGGCACGGCCAACCTCTTCGTGGCCGGCAGCTCGGTGTTCCCGACCAGCGGGGCGGTAGGGCCGACCCTGACGGTCGTGGCCCTCGCCGTTCGGCTGGCCGCCACCGTGGCCAGGGAGCTGCGGGCGACGGCCACCGTCGACGTCCCCCGGCCTGGCCGGCCGTAGCGGTGGCGCCCGCCGGCCCGTTGCGCGCCGCCCTGTCGCGGGTGCCCGCCGTCCAGGGGGCCCTGCGCCGGGCGCGGGCCGGTTGGTGGGCGGTGCGGCGCCCCATGGCCTACCCGCCCGGCCACTACTACTCGCCCGAGGTGTCGGCGGACGAGGTGCGCCGGCAGGTGTTCTCTGTCCCGGAGACGGTCGACGGTGTGGACCTGCGGGCCGGGGCCCAACTCGACCTCGTCGCCCGGCTGGCCGAGCACCACGCCGACCAGCCGTTCACCCCGGAGCGCGCTCCCGGCAACCGGTACTTCTTCGAGAACACCTACTTCAGCTACGGCGACGCCATCGTCCTCCACTGCCTGCTGCGCCGGCTGCGCCCGGCCCGCCTGGTCGAGGTGGGATCCGGCTTCTCCTCGGCCGTGGTCCTGGACACCAACGACCGCTTCCTCGACCGGGCGACCGGCATCACCCTGATCGAGCCCCACCCCGAGCGCCTGCACGCGCTGGCCGGCGACCTCGGGACCAGTGGCGCCCGTGTCCTCGCCTCACCCGTGCAGGACGTCGACCGTGCGGTGTTCGAGGCGCTCGGGCCGGGCGACATCCTGTTCGTGGACTCCAGCCACGTGGTCAAGGCCGGCAGCGACGTGCAGCTCCTCCTGCTCCACGTCCTGCCCCGGCTGCGCCCGGGCGTGGTCGTGCACTTCCACGACGTCTTCTACCCGTTCGAGTACCCCCGGGAGTGGATCGACCGGGGGGTGTCGTGGAACGAGGCGTACGCCCTCCACGCCTTTCTGGCCTTCAACGCCGAGTTCGAGATCCTGCTGTTCAACTCCTACCTGGCCGCCTGCCACCGCGAGGAGGTCGCCCGGGCCCTGCCCCTCTGGGACCGGGACCCGGGCAGCAGCCTGTGGCTCCGCCGTCGCGCCCGGCCCGAGCCCTAAGCCCGGCCTCCGGCCGAGACGTCGATCTCCACCACCACGTTCTCCTCCTCGGCCGCCACCGGCCGGTGGTCGGGGATCGGCGTGCGGGTATAGGGCAGTCCCAGCGAGTCCAGGTGGGCGGCCAGCTCCTTCCAGTCGATCCGGTTGTCCCAGTTGTCGAGGCCGATCTGGCGCCGCTCGCCGTGGGTCGGGAGCCGGAAGAGGACCAGGAACACCCGCCGGCGGGCCACCCGGACCGCTTCGGTGACCGCCGGCCGGTAGTCGTCGAGGTGCTCGAGGACGTGGCGGCACAGGACGACGTCGACCGAGGCGTCGGGCAGGGGGATGGCGAAGATGTTGCCCTTGCGGAAGTCCCCGCCCGGATGGCGCCGGCGCACCACCTCCAGCATGCGGTCGCTGGCGTCCATCCCGGTATAGGTCACGGGCACGGCGTCCCGCACGATGCCGTCGTACTCCACGCCCGCCCCGCACGGGATGTCGAGCAGGGTCAGCCCCGGGTGCTCGGCCAGCCAGTCCCGGACGTACTGCCGCGACGGGTGGTCGACCCCTTCGGCCTCGTCCTGCAGGAACCCCTCGAGCACCTCGGGCCGCTGGTCGTCCCACCAGGTGTCCGACCGGCCGAGGAGCCGCCGGCCGGCCCGCTTCACGTGCCGGTAGACGTACCGGAGCGGCGGCCGGATCGGCGCGGGCACACGGTCGCCGAGAGAGCCCATCGCCGTCGAGGCTAGGGCCGTACGGGTGCCGCTCTGGGCGGCTTGGGCCACAGGGCGGGCCGGTCGCCCCGCAGGTACCGGGCGAAGCCGCCCAGGCCGATGGCCTGGAGGAGGAAGGCCTGGCCCACCAGCCGCTCGACCGGGTGCCGGGCGGTCCGCCGGGCGGTGCGGACGGCGGCGACGCCTCCGGCGGCGTGGCCGGCCACGAACAGCCGGGCCAGGACGCTGCTGCGAGTCGACCGGACGGCCAGCACGACGAGGGCCACGTGGGCGATCGGGCCCAGCGTCGACCGCACCAGGCGGTGGCCCCAGAGCTGGGCGGCCAGCATCCCCCGGCCGGGTGCCAGCAGGTGCTTCCGCCGCCAGAGGACGTCGAGGACGCCCGAGACCACCCTCGTGCGCCGCTCCCAGTCCTCGCCCCACGTGGGCGGGGCGTCCTCCTCGGCCCGGGCGCCCGGCTCGTAGACGATGCGGAAACCGCCCTCGAGCACGTCGAGGGCCAGCCACAGGTCCTCCACGGCCAGGTCGGGGGGGAGGGGGCGGAACACGTCCCGGCGCACCGCGGCCAGCTCTCCCACCAGGGCGAAGGTGGCGCCGGTGCGGGCCTCCCGGCGCTTGAGCCAGGACTCGAACCGCCAGTACGCCCCCTCGCCGGTGGCCGGCACGCTCTTCTCGCCGGCCACGGCGCCGACCGTGGGGTCGCCGAACCACCGGGCCAGGACGGCCAGGCTGCCGGGCCGCAGCGACGTGTTGGCATCCGTCACGACCACGACCTCGGTGGTGGCCGCGGCCACGCCGCGGTTGAGGGCCTGGGCCTTCCCCAGCCGCTGGTCCCCGCCGATGACCCGGGCGCCGGTGTGAGCCGCCGCCCCGGCGGTGGCGGCGTCGTCGGCCACGACCACCACGTCGAGGCGGCCCGGGTAGCCGTTGGCCCGCAGGTCGGCCACCTTGGCGGCGATGACCGCCTCCTCGCGGAAAGCGGGCACCACCACGGTCAGCGGGGGCGGCTCGGCCGGCGCGACCGGCTCCTCGTCGGGCAACCGCCGGGTGCGCAGGTGGAGGAAGGCCGGGTACAGGACGTGACCGGTCCCGGCCAGCGCCACCAGCCCGGCCACCGCCCCGGCCCGGACGAGAGCGGGCAGGGGGCTACCCGCCGCCCCAGACGGCGGTGGCGCACCGCGTCCGGTACGGCTCGGGCAGGCCCCAGCAGTACGAGACGCTGGTGGAAGGCGCCGTGGTGGTCGTCGTCGTCGTGGTCGGGGTTGTTGTCGTGGTGGTGCTCGCGGGGGCCGGTTCGGACCATCCGTCTAGCGTCTGGGCCGTGGGTGCGTCAAGGATCCTGGGGCGGCGCTGATGCCGACGGTCGACGAGAACACCGAGGAGTGGGGCTCCCGGTTCGACTGGTCCCAGGGCGGTGACGACTGGTCGGCCGAGTGGGGCGGCACCGAGCACCTGTGGTGGGGGACGCTCCACCCGCGCATCCGGGCCTTCCTGCCCGCCGGCCACGTGCTCGAGATCGCCCCCGGCTACGGGCGCATCACCCAGTTCCTGCACCGGTACTGCGAGCGGCTGACGATCGTCGACCTCAACGAGAGCTGCATCGCCGCTTGCCGCCGGCGCTTCGCCGGCGTGGCCCACATCGCCTACGCCGTGAACGACGGGCGCTCGCTGGCCGCGGTGGACGACCGGTCGGTGGACGTCGCCGTGAGCTTCGACTCCCTCGTGCACGCCGACGCCGACGTCGTCGAGGCCTACCTGGGTGAGCTGGCGGCCAAGCTGGCCCCGGACGGGGTGGCCTTCCTCCACCACTCCAACGCCGGGTCCTACCTCCAGCCTCTGCGGGCGGCGGGCGAGCGGGTCGGCGCCGAGGGGATGGCCGACGCCGCCCGCCGCCGCCTCAACCGCAACTGGCGGGCCGAGGACATGTCCGCCGACCGGTTCGACGTACTGTGCCGGCAGGCCGGCCTGCGGTGCGTCGCACAGGAGGCGGTCAGCTGGAACTCACGGTTCCTGAACGACTGCTTCTCGACCGTGACCCGGCCCGGCTCGAACTGGTACCGGCCGCGCCAGGTGGTGCGCAACCGCGGGTTCCCGGCCGAGGTGCGCCGGATCGGGGCCCTGGCCCGCCTCTACGGGCGCGAGTCGTTCCCGGGCGGGGCCCCGTAGGCGCGCGCCCTACTTGCTGAGCTCGGTCAGGCGCTTGTCGATGGACTGGCGCAGGGTCAGCAGCTCGGAGATCTCCTGCTCGCGGCTCTTGGGCTCGGCGTCACCACAGCACTCGCAGCCGCAGCCGCAGGCCTCCTTGGCCTCGGTCACGTTGGTCATGGCCGAGCAGCCGCAACCGCAGGTGCTCGTCTCGTTCTCGGTCATCGTCATACCGAGACGGTAAAACGTGGCCCCAGGGGCCAGGTCAAGAGGGGGGCGGCTCGACGGTGTTGAACCGGTTCATGGCCGCGGCCACGCCCTCGTGGAAGATCATCTCCACCGCCTCGGCCGCCTCGACCACGGCCACGTCCAGTTCGAGCTGCTCGGCCTTTCGGGCCGGCTTGAGCACGTAGTCGGCGCCCGGCTGGCGGCCGGGGGGCTTGCCGATGCCGATCCTCACCCGGATGAACGCCCCCGAGTGCAGATGGGCCCGGATCGACTCCAGCCCGTTGTGGCCGGCCGTCCCCCCGCCCTCCTTGACCTTGACCCGCCCGGGGGGCAGGTCGAGCTCGTCGTGGACGACGACCACCCGGTCGAGGCGGCCCTCCAGCCCGTAGCGCCGGATCAGGCGGGCGGCCGCCTCGCCCGACAGGTTGACGAAGGTCTGCGGGAAGGCGAGGGCCAGCAGCTTGCCCTCGATGCGGGCCTCGGCCACCAGGGCCCGCTCCTTGCCCCGCCGGAGGGGGGCGTGGTGGCGGGCGGCCAGCATGCTGATGACGTCGGCGCCCAGGTTGTGGCGGGTTCCTTCGTACTCGTCGCCGGGATTGCCCAGGCCGATGGCCAGCAGATGGGCGGCTTCGCCCGTGCGTTCGCGCTGCAGGGCCTAGCCTTCTTGGCCCTCGTCGGCCCCACCCTCGCCGGCGCCTCCGCCGGCGTCCTCGCCGTCCTCGCCCGGCTCCTCGCCGGTGGCCGCAGCCTCGGCCGCCGCCTCCTCCTCCTCCACCTCGGCCGAGACGCGCGAGGCCTGGCCGGCGACGACCGGCTCTTCGGGATCGAGCTCGATGCTCACGCCCGCCGGCAGCTTCAGGTCGCCGACCCGGATCACCTCGCCGATGGACAGGCCGGAGATGTCGACCTCGATGGCGTTGGGGATGTCGGCCGGCTTGGCGTGGACCTCGATGCTGAAGACCTGCTGCTCGACCAGGCCGTCGGCCCGCTCCACGCTCTGGGCCTCTCCCACCAGGTGCACGGGAACCTCGGCCGTTACCACCTCGTCGCGGCGCACGATCACGAAGTCCACGTGGTCGATCGACCGGCGGACCGGGTGGCGTTGGAGCTGGCGGGCCATGGCCAGGTGGCGCTGGCCGTCCACGTCGAGGGAGATCAGGGCGTTGAGGCCGGACTGCCCGGTAAGGGCGGCGCGCAGGTCCCGGCTACCCACGGCCACGCTGAGCGGCTCGACGCCGTGGCCGTAGAGCACGGCGGGCACCTTCCCGGCGGCGCGCAGGCGGCGCGCCTCCGCACTGCCCTTGACCCGCCCGACGTCCGCGACCAGAGAGACCTCTTCCATGGCGGACCAGTGTAGGGGACTTCCGTCTCAGGCCTGGTTGGCCCCTCCGAAGATCTCCGACACCGACCGGTCCTCGAACACCGCCCGCAGGGCGTCGGCGATGATGCTGGCCACCGAGAGGACCTCGATCTTGTCGATGCGGCGGTCGTCGGGGAGGGGCAGGGTGTCGGTGAGGACCACCTTCGAGATCACCGAGTTCTTCAGCCGGTCGAGGGCGGGGTCGGACAGCACGGCGTGGGTGGCCATGGCGTGGACCTCGGCCGCCCCGTGGGCGATCAGCTGGTCGGCGGCGGCGCAGACCGTGCCCGCGGTGTCGATCATGTCGTCGACCAGGACGCAGATCCGCCCCTGCACGTCGCCCATCACGTCGAGGGCCTCGACCTGGTTGACCACCCCCCGCAGCCGGCGCTTGGCCACCGAACCCACGTCGGAGTGGAGGAGCTGGGCGAACCGCTCCGCCACCTTGAACCGGCCGGCGTCGGGCGAGACGACCACCACATCGCTGCCCAGGTTGGCCGAGACCCAGTCGGTGAGGACGGGCATGGCCGTGAGGTGGTCGACCGGGACGTCGAAGAAGCCCTGTATCTGCCCCGAGTGCAGATCGACGCTCACCATGCGGTCGGCCCCGGCCACGGTGAGCATGTCGGCCAGCAGCTTGGCCGTGATCGGCTCCCGCTCGGACGCCTTGCGGTCCTGGCGGGCGTAGCCGTAGTAGGGGCAGACGGCGGTGATCCGCTTGGCCGAGGCCCGCTTGGCCGCGTCGACCATGATCAGCTGCTCCATGATCGCCTCGTTCACCGGGCTGCTGTGGCTCTGGACGATGAAGACGTCGGCGCCGCGGATGGACTCGCCGAAGCGGCAGTACATCTCCCCGTTGGCGAACTGCGACAGGTTGGTCTCGCCCAGCTGGACCCCGAGGGCGGTGGCGATGTCGGCGGCCAGCGACGGGTTGGAGCGACCGGTGAAGAGCTCGAGTCGCTTCTTGGTCACCAGCTCCATCGTCGGCTGCTACACGCTCTCTTCGTCGCCTGAGGTTGCAGTGTAGAACGAGCCGGTGGTGGACCCGGCGGCAATGTGGCTGCCGGGTTGCAGCACGGCGAACGGGCCGACGATGGCCGAGGGGCCGATCACCGCGTCGTAGCCCACCGACTGCTCCACGTTGGCCCCCTCGCCCACCGCGCAGTCCACCAGCCGGACGTGCGGGCCCAGCCGGGCCCCCTCGCCCACCACCGTCCGGCCCTGCAGGATCGTGCCCGGGAAGAGGGTCACGTCGAGCGCCAGACGGACGGAGGCGTCGACGTACGTGCGCTCCGGGTCGACCATGGACACGCCCACCTGCATCCACCGCTGGTTGATGCGCCGCCGCAGCTCGGCCTCGGCCGCGGCCAGCTGGGCCCGGTCGTTGACGCCCACCGCCTCGGCCGGGTCGTCGCACTCCACGGCCACGACCTTGTGGCCGGCGTCGTGGAGGACGCCCACCACGTCGGTCAGGTAGTACTCGCCCTGCGCGTTCTCGGGCGACAACCTCCGGAGCGCGGGCGCCAGCAGGCTGCGCCGGAAGCAGTAGATCGACGTCCCCACCTCGTCGATGTCCAGCTCGGCTTCCGTAGCGTCGAGCTCCTCGACGATCCGGCTCACCCGGCCGTCCTTGGCCCGCACGATCCGCCCCATGCCCGCCGTGTCCGGCAGCCGGGCGGTGAGCAGGGTGGCCGCGGCGTTGGCCTCTCTATGGGCGTGGACCAGCGTGCCCAGGGTGGACGGCCGCACCAGGGGCGTGTCGCCGGGCAGGACCACGATGTCCCCGTCGTCGCTGTCGTCGTCGGGGAAGGCGGTGAGGGCCACCGAGGCCGCGTCACCCGTGCCCCGCTGCACGTGCTGGTCCACGAAATCGATGATCAGGTCGGGCGGCCCGTACTCCTGCAGCGTCTTGGTCACCCGTTCCGCCCCGTGGCCCACGACCACCACCGCCCGGTCCACCAGCAGTTCGCTGAGGGCATCGAGCACGTGCAGCAGCATGGGCCGCCCGCACAACGGGTGCAGGGGCTTGGGCAGCGCCGACCGCATCCGCGTCCCCTCCCCGGCCGCCATGACCACCGCCGAGAGCGGGCGAAGACGCATACACCTGTTCTACCGCGCCCGGCGGGAACAGCGGGGGACGGCCTGGCTCGGGAGGGAGGACTCGAACCCCCATTCTCTGGACCAAAACCAGATGTCCTGCCGTTGGACGACTCCCGATCGTCCTCTAAGGTACCGCCCGCGATCGCGCCCAGGCCCTCGCACCACCGGCACCGAACTGGTGACATCTGGTGCGACATGCGACACCAGACGTCACCGGTTCGCAGGATGCCGCACCGACCCAACTGTCCCATGACACCGTCAGCCGCTAGCCTGTCGCCGCTCATGGGATCGCTGATCAAGAAGCGCCGCAAGCGGATGCGGAAGAAGAAGCACAAGAAGATGCTGAAGGCCACCCGCTGGCAGCGGCGCGCCGGGCGCTAGACCCGATCGGCGGCGGGGACGGTCCGGGCGACGATCCGGCCCTCCCCGGGAAACCCTCCTTCCACGAACCAGGTCCCCCCGCTCCCGGCCAGCTGTGGCCGGCGTCCCGTGGCCGCGGCCAGGCGGTCGCGCCACCCGGCCAGCTCGGGCGCCACGGCCAAGGCGGCCGGTTCGAGGTCGTTCACTGGCCCTGACGGCCCGCCCAGCCGGTCCCAGGCCCGGTACACCGACCCGGTGTCCACGGGCACGGGCGGGACGAGCAGGGTGAACGTCCGGTCGACAAAGGGCAGCGGCTCGACCACCTCGCCGACGCCCCGCACCCGGGCCCGCCCGCCCACCACACAGAAGGCGACGTCGGCGCCCAGTCGAGCGGCGACCGACAGGTCCGAGCACCCGGCCCAGCGCAGGACGGCGGCGGCGTCGGCCGAGCCTCCGCCCAGGCCGGCCCCGGCCGGCACCTGCTTGTCGAGCCGGACACCCGCCCGGCGGCCCACAACGGCCAGGGCCCGGCGAACCAGGTTGTCGTCGCCCGTAGGCACCCCGGCGGCGAACGGCCCGACCACCTCGAGCCCGTCCCCCTCGCCGATCTCCAGCCCGTCGCCGTAGTCCAGAGTCACCATCTCGGCGTCGATGAGGTGGTAGCCGTCCTCTCGCACCCCGGTCACGTGCAGCGAGAGGGTCAGCTTGGCGGGCGCCCGCTCGACGTGCACGCGGCGAGTCTCCCCCACTCGGTCACCGACAGCTCCTCGGCCCGGGCCTCGGGACGGATGCCGGCGGCGGTGAACGCCTCGGGCGGCACCAGGGTGGCCAGCGACCGGCGCAGCATCTTGCGACGCTGGCCGAACCCGGCCGTGACCAGCCGGAACAGCCACTCCCGGTCGACGTCGGGCCCGACGGCCGGCTCGGGCCGACGGTCGATGCGCACCAGGGCCGATTCCACCTTGGGCACGGGGTGGAAGACGGTCGGGGGCACCCGGCCCACCACCTTGGCCGTCGCCCAGTAGGCGACCTTGACCGACACCGCCCCGTACGCCTCGTCCCCCGGCCCGGCGGCCAGCCGCTCACCCACCTCGCGCTGGACCATGACCAGCATCCGGGAGATGGCGGGCACGCCGTCCAGCAGGTCGGCCACCAGGGGCGTGGCCACGTTGTAGGGCAGGTTCGCCACCAACACCCACGGGCCCTCGCCGAGCAAGGCTCCCCAGTCCAGCCGCAACGCGTCGCCCTCGACCACGGCCACGCCCACCGGTTCGACGACCGACCGCAGCACCGGCACCAACCCGCTGTCGACCTCGATGGCGGTCACCGACGCCCCGGTCTCGGCCAGGGCCAGGGTGAGCGACCCCAGGCCGGCCCCGATCTCCACCACCCGGTCGCCCGCGCCCACACCCGCCAGCCGGGCGATGCGGCGGACGGTGTTGGGGTCGACCACGAAGTTCTGGCCCCGGGCCCGGCTGGGCGCCAGCCCGTGCTGGTCGAGGAGACGGCGGACGTCCGCGCCGCTGAGCGTCACCCCGGGGACGCTACGCCTGCCGCCCTACCACTCGATGGTGACGTCGATCAGGCCCACGCCCTTGTCGGCCAGCTTCTCGAACGTGTCCAGGGAGAGGTCGATCAGGCGACCGGTCTCCAGCGTGGGACCACGGTCGTTCACCTTGCAGGTCGCCGAGGCCCCGTTGTGGACCCGGGTGACCTTGACCATGGTCCCGAACGGCAGGGTGCGGTGGGCGCAGGTGGCGTCCGGGGCGTTGAACCACGAGGCGATCCCGCTGTCGGAGTGCGTCAGGGCTCCGGACGCCGCGGCCACGGGCGGCACCACCCTCTCCACCAGGGTGGTGAGGGGGGTGAGGGGCGTGGTGGTCGACGTGCTGGCCGGCGGTGGGGCGAATGCCGCTTCGGCGGGCGCCGGCCGGGCCGCGGCGGTGGTCGGCGGCGATGTCGTGGCCGGCGACGCTTTCCTGGCCGTCGTGCTGGTCGTCCGGGGGCGGGTGGTCGTGGTCGCCTGCCTGGCCAGCAGCTCGCGGGCGAGCTCCGACAAGGAGACCGCCCCGGGCACGGCCGCAGGCCGCTCCACCGTGGTCGGCGCGGTCGGCGGACCAGACGAGCCGGCGAACTCGGGCGACGGGCCGGCGGTGGCGCCGGCGGAGATGGCCGCCGAGGTGTCGTCGTCCACCAGGCGCAAGCTGTAGATGCCCGCAGCCAGCGTCACCGCGCACAGGACGGCCACGTGCCTGGGCTGCGTGCTTCCGATGGTCGGCGTCAGTACGTTCCCCGCTTCCTCTGCCGCCGACTCGCGTCCCAGCCCCGTCGTCGTCCCGGGACCCCCGAACCCTAGGAAGGGCGCTCGGCCGGTGCAAGCTCAACGCGTCGCCGGGAGGCCGAACAGGGCGGCGGTGTTGGCCCAGGTGGCGGCCTCCACGTCCTCCACCGGAAGCCCCTTGGCCGCGGCCACCGCGGCGCCGACCAGGGCCACGTGGGCCGGCTGGTTGGGCGTCCCCCGGTGGGGGACCGGGGTCAGGTACGGAGCGTCGGTCTCGACCAGGATGCGGTCGATCGGGGCCAGCGCCGCCGCCTCCCGCAGCTCCCCGGCCGTCTTGAACGTCACGATCCCGCTGAACGACAGGCTGGCGCCCAGGTCGAGGGCCAGGCGGGCTTCCGTGGGCCCGCCGGTGAAGCAGTGGAAGACCGTCCGCTCGGGGATCCCCTCGGCCTTCAGGATGGCGAAGGTGTCGTCCCAGGCCTCGCGGGTGTGGATGACCAGGGCCAGCCCGTGGGCGTGGGCCAGGGCGATCTGGGCGGCGAAGACCTCCCGCTGGACCTGCCGTGGCGAGTAGTCGTAGTGGTAGTCCAGGCCGCACTCGCCCACGCCAACCACCTCGGGCGCCTGGAGCAGGCCGGCGATGCCGTCCATGCCGCGCGAGGCGTCGTGGGGGTGCACGCCGACCGTCGCCCACACCGTGCCGGGATGGGCACGGGCCACCTGGATGGCCTTGTCGGACTGCTCGGCGTCGGTGCCCACGCAGATGACCCGTCCCACACCGGCGGCCGCGGCGGCGGCCAGGGCGTCCTCGGTGATCCCCTCGTACTGCAGGTGGCAATGGCTGTCGGCCCACATAGGGCGTCAACCGTAGGCCGGGTACCGCCTTCCCCGGGGACGGACGGCGGGGTCGGCCTCGGCCCCCCACTGGGCCCACCCGAGGCGCGGGTAGCGGGCGAAGAGCTCGAGATACGGGCCCGGCGAACACGCTTCCACGATGTCGTAGAGCTCCTCGGGCTTGCGGGAGTGCTCCCGCTTGCGGCTGGCGAAGAGGTTGACCTGGCGGCGCCCCGGCCCGAGGGTGCGCAGGTTGCCCCGCACGCCGAACAGGACCATCTCGGTGACGTTGCGGAAGTAGAAGCCCACGCCCCGCCCGTCCGAGCCCCCGTCCTTGCGCACCTTGTGCCAGACCAGTACGGACTTGTACGTGAAGCCCCACTGCTCCATCACGAGGAGCCCGTCGGCCATCAGGGCGTTCGGGACCCACAGGTAGCAGTGGGAGCGGTCGGCCATGAGGTCGGCCACCGGCAGGGCGGCGATCGCCTTGGCGTCCATGGTGTCGTACCGCGACAGCCGCCGGTGCTCGGGCGCCACCTTGCCGGTGCGGTTCAGGAACCGCCACGGCGGGTCGGCCAGCACGGTGGCGAACCGCTTTCCCTCCAGGGCGCCGAACACGGCCGGACGGTACCGCCGGCGGCCACGTCGCGGGTGGACCGAGCTTCTGGGAGGAAACTTTGCCGCCGGTGTCGATCCGGGCGATCGTCGTTCGTAGACAAGGTGAGGGCAGGGCAGAGTGCCCAGGTCCCAGTGACCAGCCCCTACCGAGAGGAGATTCCGATGACGCAGTACCTGCTTT
>JBOGIE010000028.1:0-16473 GCA_050742435.1 Acidimicrobiales bacterium
CGCACCCGCACCTCTTCGGGGGCGGCGGACAGCACGGTGTCGCGGGACTCGAGGGTCACCTCGTCGGTGCTGCGGGTGGGAGGCTCCTCGCCCAGCACGGTGGTGGTGACCGACTGGACCTTGATCTCGTACCGGTAGGTGGCGCCCGCGGGCGGCCGGAAGCCCACGTGCACCGCTTCCCGGTCGCAGGCGGTCAGGGCGCCGGATGCCAGCGCGGGGATCAACAACACAGCCAGTCGGCGCACGTCGCCCCGAAGCGTAACCGTCTGGCATGCGGGGCGGTAGGGTCTCCGCGCGAGGTGGGCCCGTCACGTTCCGTCACCGAGCTGCTGGCGCCCCTGCGGGCCGACCCGGGTGGCACGGGCGTGTTCTCCGACTTCGACGGCACCCTGTCGCCCATCGTCGACGACCCGGCGGCCGCCGGTCCCCTTCCCGGCGTGGTCGACGTCCTCGACGGCCTGGCCCGCGAGTACGCGCGGGTGGCCATCATCTCCGGCCGCCCGGCCTCGTTCCTGCGCCACCACCTGGGCGGCCACGGGCTGCTGCTGTCGGGGCTGTACGGGCTGGAGTTCGTCGACGGCGATGGTGAGATCCAGACCGCCCGGGAGGCGGCGGAGTGGCGCCCGGTCGTCGAGAACGTGGTGGCCGCGGCCGAGGCCGAGGACCTGCCGCGGGGCATGAGCGTCGAGCAGAAGGGCCTGTCGGTGACCGTGCACTACCGGGTCGACCCCGCCCTGGAGGAGCCGGCCAAGGCGTGGGTCGAGCGCCAGGCCGAGGCCACGGGCCTGGTCGTGCACCCGGCGCGGATGTCCTACGAGCTGCGGCCGCCCATCGAGCGCGACAAGGGGACGGTGCTGGCCGAACAGGCCGAGGGCTACCGCCAGGCCTGTTTCCTGGGCGACGACCGCGGTGACCTGACCGCCTTCGACGCCCTCGACCACCTGGCCGGCCAGGGGATCACGGTGGTGAAGGTGGCGGTGGAGAGCGCCGAGGCGCCCCAGGAACTCCTCGACCGGGGGGATCTGGTCGTGGACGGCCCGGAGGGCGCGCTCAGCGTCCTGCGCGCTCTCCTGGGCCCGAGCGGCCCTAAGAGCGGGACGGCGGGCCCGAGCGGCCCTCCGAGCGGATCAGAGGGGGCTCAGGAAGGCCGCTGACCGAGCCGGCCTCGCCCAGGAGGTCGTCGAACCAGTTCCTGGGCACCCGGGCCGACGCCGCCTTGGCCAGGGCCTCGGCGTGGGCCGCCCGCTCCCCCGGGGCCATGGTGAGGGCGGTGGCCAGCACGTCGGCGGTGCCCGACACGTCGAAGGGGTTCACCTCCAGGGCCACCGAGCCGAGCTCCTCCCAGGCCCCGGCCTCCCGGCTGAGGGCCAGGACGCCGTTGCACCCGTTCAGCACCGCCCCTTCCTTGGCCACCAGGTTGAGCCCGTCCCGTACCGGGTTGACCAGCAGCACGTCGTAGCGGGTCAGGGCGGCGATCGACCGGGGGAAGTTGTCGGACGTGTCGAGGATGATCGGCGTCCATCCCGGCCGGGCCCAGCGGTCGTTGATGACCCGGGCCACCGACTCCACCTCCTGGCGGTAGGCCAGGTACTCGGGCAGCGCCTCCCGGGACGGGTAGACGCAGGCAATGAACACCACCCGGCCCCGCCACTCGTTGCGGGTGCGCAGGAGGTCCTCGAACGCCCAGAACCCCCGGAGGAGGTTCTTGGACAGCTCGATCCGGTCGACCCGCACGATCAGCTGGCGGTCGCCCTTGACGTCGTCGATCCACGCCTGCTCGCGGACGCAGTCCTCCTCGGCGGCCATGGCGGCGATGTCGTCGTAGTGGGGGCTCAGGGGCGACACGAACGTGGCCGGGGTGAAGCCCAGCACCTCGTCGCAGCAGGCCTCGAAGTTGGCCGCCCACCGCCGGGCGTGGAAACCGCAGGAGGCGTGGCTGCTCATGCCCACCAGCAGCTCCTCAGCCACGTCCGAGGGCAGGACACGCAGGGAGCCGGGTTCGCAGAAGGGGATGTGGCTGAAGTGGACGGCCCGTAGGTCACGCCGCTTCTGGGCCAGCCACGTGCCGACCAGGGCCAGGTGGTAGTCCTGCACCAGCACGATCGCCCCCTCGGGGGCCTCCTCGATCACCGCCTGGGCGAAGGTGTGGTTGACGTCGCGGTAGGCGTCCCAGGCCTCCCGCCACCGGCGGTCGAGGCGGGGGCGGCGGGACAGGTCGAACAGGTCGTGGTGGAGGAACCACAGGGTGGCGTTCGACACCACGTCGTAGGCCATCTGGTACTTCTCCCGGTCCACGGCCAGCGACCGGAACTTGAAGCCCTCGGCCTCGATGACACCCTCGGCCGCGGCCTGCACGTCGGCGTCGGTGCTGGCCGCCGCCATCCACGTGGCGCCGATCTCGCGCACCAGCGGGCCCAGGCTGGACACCAGCCCGCCGCCTCCCCGCTTGGCGACGAGCCCACCATCGTCCCCGAAGGAGAACGACACCGGCCCGCGGTTGGAGACGACGAGAACCGGAGGGTCGACCCCCGTCATCCGGCGAACACCGTCATCTCGGTCAACATAATCGTCGTGCTCATCGTGGCCGCGCCCGACAGGTTCGGCGCCGCGGCGTCGGCCGCCGACGCCGCCGCCGCGGTGGCCGAGGCCGCGGCCACCACCGGCGCGGCGTGCGACGTCGCCCCGGTGGCCGACGGAGGGGAGGGAACGCTCGATGCGCTGGGGGGTGCGGTGCGCAGGACGACCGTGCGGGGGCCGCTCGGCGAGCCGGTGGAGGCGGAATGGCGGATGCAGGCCGGCGGCACCGCGGTGGTGGAGATGGCCCGGGCCTCGGGTCTGGCGCTGCTGGCCGGCGGGCCGCAGGGCAACGACCCGCTGCGGGCGTCCACCGCCGGCACGGGCGACCTGATCGCCGCCGCCCTCGACGCCGGCGCCACCGGCGTGATCGTGGGCGCCGGTGGCGCGGCGTCGACCGACGGCGGCCTGGCCGCCCTGACCGCCCTCAACCCCCGGCGGCGCCTCCACGCCGGGATCGAGCTGGTGGTGGCCTGCGACGTGGACACCCTCTTCGTCGACGCCGCCGAGGTCTTCGCGCCGCACAAGGGGGCCACGCCGGCCCAGGTGGCCCTCCTCCGCCGCCGCCTCGAACGGCTGGCGCAGGTCTACCTGCGGGACTACGGCGTGGACGTGCGCGACGAACCGGGCTCGGGGGCGGGCGGCGGCCTGGCCGGCGGGCTGGCCGCGGCCGGCGCCGTGCTCCTCCCCGGGTTCGACGTGGTCGCCGAGGCCCTGGGGCTGGCCGAGCGCATCGCCGCCGCGGACCTGGTCGTCACCGGCGAGGGGACCGTCGACGCCGAGTCCTTCGCGGGCAACCCCGTGGGGGGCGTGGTGGACCTGGCCACCGACGCGGGCGTGCCGGTGCTGGTGGTCGCCGGAGACGTCCTCGCCGGCGAGCTGCCCGAGCTGCCGCCCTCGGTGCAGGTCGTCTCCCTCGTGGCCTGGTTCGGGCGGGACCGGGCCACGGCCGACATCCGGGGCTGCGTCGGGGAGGTGGTCAGAACCACTCTGGCGGACCTCCGGGGTTGACGTATCATGGGACCTTCATCCAGAGCGGTCGAGGGACCGGGCCCGTAGAAACCGCGACAACCAGCCGCCACCGAAGAGTTCGGGTGCGACCAGGTGCCAATGCCCGGAGCGATGAGGAGGAACTCTGTTGGCTGTAACGGCAGCGAGCTTCGTGCAAGGCCTGCGGTGTCGGGAGTGTGGCCACGCCTTCCCGGCCGAGGCACTCCATGTCTGCGAGTGGTGCTTCGGCCCGCTCGAGGTCGTCTACGACTACGAGAGGATCGCCGCCGCCACGTCGCGGGAGAGCATCGCCGCCGGGCCGCCGTCGATCTGGCGCTACGCCAACCTGCTGCCCGCGGTGAACGACGGCGCCGTCGACCTCGGGGCCGGCTTCACCCCGCTGGTCCGGGCCGACCGGCTGGCCGCCGAGCTGGGCCTGGGTGAGCTCTGGCTCAAGAACGACACCCTGAACCCCACGGGCTCGTTCAAGGACCGCGTGGTGTCCGTGGCCCTGGCCCGCGCCCGGTCCATGGGCTTCAAGGTGGCGGCGTGCGCCTCCACCGGCAACCTGGCCAACTCCGTCGCCGCCCACGCCGCCCGGGCCGGGATGCGCCACGTGGTGTTCATCCCGTCGAACCTCGAGGCCGGCAAGGTGGTCACCACCGCGGTCTACGGGCCGTCGCTGGTGGCGGTCGACGGGAGCTACGACGACGTCAACCGGCTCTGCGCCGAGCTGGCCTCCGAGCACCCCACGTGGGCCTTCGTCAACGTCAACCTGCGCACCTACTACGCCGAGGGGTCCAAGACGCTGGCCTTCGAGACGGTCGAGCAGCTGGGGTGGGAGGCGCCCGACCATGTGGTGGTCCCCGTGGCCTCGGGCTCCCAGCTCACCAAGATCGCCCGGGGGTTCCGCGAGCTGCACACGGTCGGCCTGCTCGACGAGGAGCCCCACGTCCGCATCTCGGGCGCCCAGGCCGAGGGCTGCTCGCCGGTGGCCACCGCCTTCACCGAGGGCCACGAGTACATCCGCCCGGTCAAGCCGTCCACCATCGCCAAGTCGCTGGCCATCGGCAACCCGGCCGACGGCCCCTACGCCCTGGACGAGGTCCGCCGCAGCGGAGGCGGGCTGGAGGCGGTGAGCGACCAGGAGATCGTCGACGCCATGCTCCTCCTGGCCCGCACCGAGGGCATCTTCGCCGAGACCGCGGGCGGGGTCACCGTCGCCACCCTGGCCCGGCTGGCCGCCAAGGGCGTGGTCCGCTCCGACGAGCGGGTCGTCGCCTACATCACCGGCGCCGGTCTCAAGACCATCGAGGCGGTGGCCCCGGTGTGCAGACCCACGGCCACCATCGCCCCCACCATGGACGCGTTCAATGCCGCCTTCGAGGGCGAGGAGGCCGGCTGATGGCCACCGTCCGCATCCCCACCCAGCTCCGCTCCCTGGCCGCGGGATCGGCCGAGGTCGACGTCGAGGGCTCCACCGTCGGCGAAGTGCTCAAGGCCCTCGAAGCCGCCCACCCCGGCTTCCAGGAGCGGCTGTTCGACGACGGGGGCGGCCTGCGCCGCTTCGTGAACATCTACGTCGGCGAGGAGGACGTCCGCTTCTCCGACGGCCTCGACACCAAGGTCGAAGCGGGCCAGACGGTATCGATCATCCCCGCCGTCGCCGGGGGGTAGCGTCGGGAACCGTCGGCGGTGAAGGCGAGGAGCTCTCATGACACCCATGCGCCGTAACGGGCTCGCCCTGCTGATCCTGCTCACCCTGGGGTCCGGCATCGCCGCCGCCTTTCTCGTCGACGAGGACGAGGACGGCACGGAGACCGCCTCCCAGAGCCAGCCCGCCACCACCACCACGACGACGTCCATGGAGCCGACGACCGTGCCGGGTGGACCGGCGTCCACCCCACCGACCACCATCGAACCGGGCTCACCGGCCGCCACCAGTACCACCGTGGCCGCCCCATCGACGACGGCCGGGACCGCACCCCTCACCCGCCAGCCCCGCACCGGGGGCCCGGCTACGGCGATCCCCGGCCTGGCCCTGGTGGTTCTCGGCCTGCTTCTGGCGACGATCGCCCGCCGTTCGCCGGCCGAGTGAGCAGGAACGGTCGTCTGGCGACCACCTCTGCTCACTCGATGCAGCGAAGGCGATCCCACGCGGTTGCGCAGCGCGGCCGTACGTGGTTTGCTGGTTAGCACTCGACAGTAGAGAGTGCTAACGGTGCCGGTCGTCCGGGCCAAGAGGAGGAAGCACACACAATGCCGAAGATGATCGCCTTCGACGAGAGCGCCCGCCGGGCCCTGGAGAGCGGGATGAACCAGCTGGCCGACGCGGTGCGGGTCACGCTGGGCCCCAAGGGTCGGAACGTGGTTCTCGACAAGAAGTGGGGCGCACCGACGATCACCAACGACGGGGTCTCCATCGCCAAGGAGATCGACCTCGAGGACCCCTACGAGCGTATCGGCGCCGAACTGGTCAAGGAAGTAGCCAAGAAGACCGACGACGTCGCCGGTGACGGCACCACCACCGCCACCGTGCTGGCCTGGGCCATGGTGAAGGAAGGCCTGCGCAACGTGGCCGCCGGCGCCAACCCCATGTCGCTCAAGCGGGGCATCGAGCAGGCGGTCGTGCGGGCCCTGGAGGGCATCAAGGAGATCTCGGTCGAGATCGAGTCCAAGGAGCAGGTCGCCCAGGTGGCGTCCATTTCCGCCGCCGACCGCGAGATCGGCGACACCATCTCCGAGGCCATCGACAAGGTGGGCAAGGACGGCGTGATCACGGTCGAGGAGTCGCAGACCTTCGGCATGGAAATGGAGCTGGTCGAGGGCATGCGCCTCGACAAGGGCTACATCTCCCCCTACTTCGTGACCGACCCGGAGCGCATGGAGGCCGACCTCGACGACCCCTACATCCTCCTGGCCGGCTCGAAGATCTCCGCCGTGCGTGACCTGCTCCCGGTGCTCGAGAAGGTCATGCAGTCGGGCAAGCCCCTCCTGATCGTGACCGAGGACGTCGAGGGCGAGGCCCTCGCCACCCTGGTGGTCAACAAGATCCGGGGCACGTTCAAGTCGGTCGCCATCAAGGCCCCCGGCTTCGGCGAACGCCGCAAGGCCATGCTCCAGGACCTGGCCATCCTCACCGGCGGCCAGGTCATCACCGAGGACGTCGGCCTCAAGCTGGAGAACGTCACCCTCGACATGCTGGGCCGGGCCCGGAAGGTCACCGTCACCAAGGACGAGACCACCCTCATCGAGGGCGCCGGTTCGGCCGAGGAGATCAAGGGCCGGGTCAACCAGCTGAAGGCCGAGATGGAGAACACCGACTCCGACTACGACCGGGAGAAGATCCAGGAGCGCCTGGCCAAGCTCTCCGGCGGTGTGGCCATCATCAAGGTCGGTGCCGCCACCGAGGTCGAGCTGCGGGAGAAGAAGCACCGCATCGAGGACGCGGTCAGCACCACCAAGGCCGCGGTCGAGGAGGGCGTGGTGCCCGGCGGTGGCGTCGCCCTCCTGCGGGCCCAGGCCAAGGTCAACGAGCTGGCCGGTACGCTGATCGGCGACGAGGCCACCGGTGCCCGCATCGTCAGCCGGTCGTTGGAGGAGCCCCTCAAGCAGATCGCGGTCAACGCGGGCATGGAGGGCGGTGTCGTGGTCGAGCGGGTGCGCAACCTCGACGGCCCCACCGGCCTCAATGCCGCCACCGGCGACTACGAGGACCTGTTCAAGGCCGGCGTCATCGACGCCGCCAAGGTCACCCGTTCCGCCCTGCAGAACGCGGCGTCCATCGCCGCCCTGTTCCTCACCACCGAGTGCGTGATCGTCGACAAGCCCGAGGAGAAGTCGGGCGCCGGCGCCGGCATGGGTGGCGGCGGCGGCATGGACGGGATGGACTTCTAGGCCACCCGAGGCCTACCAAGGTGATGCGAGCGGCCCTGGCCTCCGAAGGCCGGGGCCGCTTGCGCGCTACCATCCCGCCGTGACCATTGCGAACGCTCGACTCTGTGCCGTCGGACTCTTCGTCGCTCTCCTCGTAAGTGCCTGTGGTGACGACAACGAGCTCTCCGGGGCCAAGGCCGGGTACGTCGCCCAGGTAGATCCGATCTGCGCCGAGCTGCAGGGCAAGATCGGCGACCTCGGTTCGGAGCCTGAGCAGCAGGCCGCCGACGTCGAAGCGGCGGTGATGCGCATCAAGGAGGTGGACCAGCCCCGTGACGACAGCGCCCGGGCCGACATCTTCATCGTCGACATGGAGAACCTGTACCTCTCGCTGCAGGATGTCCATCAGGCCCGTCTGGTCAACGACACGGCCCGGGCTGCCCGCGCTATCGAGGGCGCACGCATGAACGCGCAGACCGCGGCGGACGCGGCGGAGGAGTACGGCATGGTGGTCTGCGCCCGGGAGCTCTGATGGCCGAGGCGGTCACGTCGGCCCAGGGGTGGGGCGTCCTCCACCTCTTCTGCAAGCTGGGGCCGGCCGCTGACCACGAGGCCGTGGCCGCCGCCGTCAAGGCCGCCCACCAGGACGACCATCAGGTCGTCACCTTCGCCGTGCTGGGCCACAAGGCCGACGTCGGGTTCATGGCCCTCGGCCCGGACCTGTGGCGGCTGCGCCGGCTGCAGGCCGATCTCGCTGCCGCGGGCTTGGTGGTGGCCGACTCGTACGTCTCCATGACCGAGGTCTCGGAGTACGCCCGGGGCATGCCGGCCGAGCGGCTGGAGTCCCGCCTGCACCCGCGCCTGCCCCCCGAGGGCAAGCGGGTGGTCTGCTTCTACCCGATGTCCAAGCGCCGGAGCGCCACCGGCAACTGGTACATGCTCCCGTACGAGGAACGGCGGCGCCTGATGGAAGGACACGGCCGCAAGGGCCGTGAGTTCGCCGGTCGGGTCCTGCAGCTGATCACCGGTTCCACCGGGCTCGACGACTGGGAGTGGGGCGTCACGCTCTTCGCCGCCGACCCCGCTGACCTCAAGGCGTGTGTCTACGAGATGCGGTTCGACCCTGCCTCGGCCGTCTACGCCGAGTTCGGTGCGTTCTACACCGGACTGGTAGCGCCGGTCGAGGAGGTATTGGCAGAGGTGGCACGCGGGTAAAGCGGCCACCGTAGAGGAGGTTGGGAATGAGAAGCCCTCGCCCTGTCCGGTCCTTGGCCCTGGTGGCCCTCATCGCGCTGCTGCTCACGGCCTGCGGCGACGACGGAGGAGGTGACGAAACCGGAACCGGCCAAGGCCAGGGGGGCGGCCAGACGTACGCCCTCGCCTTCGTCGGGCCCCTTACCGGCGACAACGCCAACCTGGGCATCAACATCCGCAACGGAGTGAAGGTGGCGGTCCAGGAGGCCAACCGGGAGAGCGGCCCCCGCATCGAGCTCAAGGAGTTCGACACCCAGGGCGACCCGGCGCAGGCCACCACCCTGTCCGGCCGGTTCCTCAACGACCAGTCGATCATCGGCATGGTGGGACCGACCTTCTCGGGTGAGACGCGCGCCGTCATGCAGTCCCTGCAGGACGCCGGGCTGGTGATGGTGAGCGCCTCGGCCACCAACGCCGCCCTCCCCACCGCGGTGCCGAACCAGACCGTGTTCCACCGGCTGGTGCCCGACGACGACGTCCAGGGCCAGGGGCTGGCCGACTACGTCCGCAAGCTCAACCTCCGGCGGGCGGCCTACATCCACGACAACTCCGAGTACGGCAAGGGCCTGGCCGACGGGACCCAGAAGCTCCTCGAGGGCGCAGGCGTCCAGACCGTTGCCAGCGACGCCGTCGACCCCCGCTCCCAGGACTTCTCGGCCGTGGTGAACCGGATGCGGTCGGGCAACCCCGACCTGATCTTCTACGGGGGCTACTACAGCGAGGCCGGCCGGCTCCGCAAGCAGCTGGTCGACGGTGGGGTGCGGTCCCGGTTCCTCAGTGGTGACGGCTCGCTCGACCCCGGGTTCGTGACCGCCGCCGGCGCCGCCGCCGCCGAGGGGGCGCTGGTCACCTGTGCCTGCAAGCTGGCCACCGAGGACGCCGGCGGCGAACTGGGCGAGTTCGCCCGGACCTACCGCCAGGTCAACAACGCCGCCCCCGGCACCTACTCCACCGAGGGGTACGACGCGGCCAAGATCCTCATCGACGGCATCCGGGCCGGGAAGACCGACCGGCGGGCCCTCCTGGACCACGTGGAGAACCTCGGGACCTACGAGGGCGTGGGCAAGACCATCAGCTTCGACCCCAACGGCAACATCCGGGCCACGGGCGTGTTCGTCTACGAGGTCAAGGGCGGGAAGCTGAGCGAGCTCGGCACCACCGAGGAGCTGGCTCGCTAAGCCCCTCCTTTCCTCGACGAAGGGACAGCCATCGACGCCTGCTTCTCCTGCCTGGCCGACCAGTTCTGGCCTCAAACCGTCGATGGCCTGACGCTGGGGGCGATCTACGCCCTGATCGCCCTCGGCTACACGCTGGTCTACGGCGTGCTGCGGCTCATCAACTTCGCCCACTCCGAGATCTTCATGGTGGGCATCTTCGCCAGCCTCTTCGCCATGCACGCCATCGGCTTGGACCCGGCCGACCCGGCCCGCACCGGGCTCGGCCTGGTCCTCACCGTCCTGTTCGTCATGGTGGCGGCCATGGTGGCGTCGGGGCTGACCGCAGTGGCCATGGAGCGGGTGGCGTACCGGCCCCTGCGCCGGCGCAACGCCCCCCGCCTGGCCTTCCTGATCGCCGCCGTGGGCCTGTCGTTCGTGCTCCAGGAGCTGTTCGCCCTGCGCTACGGCCGCAACCAGCTCGGCTTCCCCCGGGTGCTGGAGAAGGAGGAGTTGTTCTCGATCGGCGGGGCCAACGTCCGCACCGACAAGGTCCTCGTCGTGGTGGCCGCCCTGGTGCTCATGTTCGCCCTCGACCGGTTCGTGTCGACCTCCCGCTTGGGCCGGGGCATCCGGGCCACGGCCCAGGATCCGTCAACCGCCGCCCTCATGGGCGTCGACATCAACCGCGTCGTCGCCCTGACCTTCCTGCTCGGCGGCATCCTGGCCGGCGCCGCCGGCACCCTCTTCGGCATCTTCTTCGAGGCCGCCCGCTACAACATCGGCTTCCTTCCCGGCATCAAGGCCTTCACCGCGGCCGTCCTGGGCGGGATCGGCAACATCCGCGGCGCCCTGCTGGGAGGGTTCCTGCTCGGGCTGCTGGAGAACTGGGGGGCCACGGTCCTGGGCGGCGAGTGGAAGGACGTGTTCGCCTTCTCCGTCCTGGTGCTGGTCCTGATGTTCCGGCCCACCGGCCTCCTGGGTGAGTCCCTGGCCCGGGCCCGTGCGTAGCGCCGCCCTGCGGGCCCGCGTCCCGGCCCGGCTGCGGTTCTCGCCCGTGGCCGCGGTGCAGCGGTGGTGGATCGGGCAGAGCCGCCTCGTCCGCCTGCTCATCGGCCTGGCCCTGGTCGCCTTCGCCGCCCTGTTCCCCCTGGGCCTGTCGCCGTACTGGCAGGGGGTGCTGTTCTTCCCCGTGGGCGTCTACGTGCTCCTCGCCCTGGGGCTCAACATCGTGGTCGGCCAGGCCGGCCTGCTCGACCTCGGCTACGTGGCCTTCTACGCGGTCGGGGCGTACACGACGGCCAAGCTGACGACCGCGGCCGGGTGGTCGACGTGGGAGTCGCTGCCGATGGCCATCGTGATGGCGGGCGTGGCCGGCGTGATCCTCGGGGCGCCCACGCTGCGGCTGCGGGGCGACTACCTGGCCATCGTCACCTTCGGCTTCGGCGAGATCGTCCACATCGTGGCCCAGAACTCGGCCTCGCTGGGCGAGGCCCGGGGCATCCCCAACATCCCGCACCCCTCGGGCGGGTTCCGGCTGTCGCCGCTGCCGTACTACGAGCTGACCCTGGCCGCCATCGTGCTCACCGTGCTGATCGTGGTCCGCCTCAACCGGTCCCGGGTCGGCCGGGCGTGGGCGGCCATACGGGAGGACGAGGACGCGGCCGAGGCCATGGGCGTCCCCACCTTCCGCATGAAGCTGTGGGCGTTCGCCGTGGGGGCGGCCATTGGAGGGGTGGGGGGGTGGCTCTACGCCGCCCGCGTCACCTTCATCAACCCCGACAACTTCCTGTTCTTCTTCTCCCTGATCATCCTGTCGGCCGTGGTCCTGGGCGGCATGGGATCCACGGCGGGCGTCATCGCCGGGGCGTTCGCCATCGCCTTCCTGCCCGAGTACCTGCGGGAGGCGGCCGCCGGAGAGACCCTCACCCGGTGGTTCAACACCCTCATCGGGGGCAACGCCGGGGACATCACCGAGTACCGGGTCCTGCTGTTCGGGATCGCCCTCGTCGTCGTGGTGGTCTTCCGGCCCCAGGGCCTGCTCCCCAGCCGCCGCCGGGCCGCCGAGCTGGGGGCCGAGATCGCCGACGTCGACGGGGAGGAGGTCGTCCCCCTCACCGGGGCCGATGCCGTGGACACCGAGGAGCCGGTCGACCTCTCCCGCGACGGCGCCGAGCCTGCCGGCGAGCCGGTGCTGGTGCTCGACGGGGTGCGGGTGGCCTTCGGCGGTGTCGTCGCCCTGGACGGCTTCGACCTCACCGTCGGCCAGGGCGAGATCGTCGCCGTGATCGGGCCCAACGGCGCAGGCAAGACCACGTTCTTCAACGCCGTCACGGGCGTCTCCCGCACCGTGTCGGGCGACGTCAGGCTGGCCGGCGAGCGACTGGTCGGGCGCCACCCGCACGAGGTCACCGCCGCCGGGGTGGCCCGGACGTTCCAGAACATCCGCCTGTTCCCCGAGATGACCGCCCTGGAGAACGTCATGGTCGGGGTCGACGCCCGGCACCGCACCAGCGTCCCGGGGGCGATCCTGGGCCTGCCCCGCCACCGGCGCGAGGAGCGCCAGGCCGCCGACGAGGCCCAGCGCCTGCTCGAGCTGGTCGGCATCGCCCACCGGGCCGGCGACCTGGCCCGCAACCTGCCCTACGGCGACCAGCGGCGGCTGGAGATCGCCCGGGCGGTGGCCACCCGCCCGCGGGTCCTGCTGCTCGACGAGCCCGGCGCCGGCATGAACCAGACCGAGAAGCGCCGGCTCATCGACCTGATCCGCACCCTGCGCGGTGCCGGGCTCACCATCGTCCTCATCGAGCACGACATGGGCCTGGTCATGGGCATCTCCGACCGGGTCGTCGTCCTGGACTTCGGGGAGAAGATCGCCGAGGGCCGCCCGGCCGAGGTCCAGTCCGACCCCCGGGTCATCGAGGCCTACCTGGGCGCCCCCACCTGACCATGGCCGCCCTGCTCGAGCTGGACGAGGTCTCGGTGGCGTACGGCCAGGTGCGGGCGCTCCGGGGCGTGTCCATGCACGTGGACGAGGGCGAGGTGGTCACCCTCATCGGGGCCAACGGGGCCGGGAAGACCACCACCCTGGGCGCCATCTCCGGCCTGCTCGTCCCCAGCGTGGGGACGGTCCGCCTGGACGGCAGGGATCTGGCCGGCGTCCCGCCCCACGAGCGGGTCAAGCTGGGCATCTGCCAGGCGCCCGAGGGCCGGCGCATCTTCCCGGGCATGACCGTGATGGAGAACCTGGAGATGGGCGCCTACGCCCGGCGGGCCAAGCGGGCCGACCTGCAGCCCGACCTCGACCGGGTCTTCGCCCTCTTCCCCCGCCTGGCCGAGCGGCGCGGGCAGCCGGGCGGGACGCTGTCGGGCGGCGAGCAGCAGATGCTGGCCATCGGCCGGGCCCTCATGGCCCGTCCTCGGCTGCTGCTGCTGGACGAGCCGTCCATGGGCCTGGCCCCCAAGCTCGTCGCCCGGATCTTCGAGATCGTCACCGAGATCAACGAGCAGGGCACCACTGTGCTGCTCGTCGAGCAGAACGCGGCCCAGGCCCTCCACCGGGCCAGTCGGGCCTACGTCCTCGAAGCGGGCCGGATCGTGCGCAGTGCCGAGGCGGCGGCCCTGCTCGACGACGAGTCGGTGAAGGCCGCCTACCTGGGCGGCTCGGTCACCTGACCGCTCCGAGCTGCGGAGGGGCGGTGCGGACCGCTTCAGCTCGAAGAAGCCACAGGCACGCCCACGGTCAGACGGGGTCGAAGAAGAAGTCCAGATTCGTCATCGACCGTGCCCTACCGCCGGTACCGTGGGGCCTGTGCACGCTCTCGACACCCTCCGCAGCCGCCTGCGGGAGCTCGGCCGGGTGACGGTGGCGTTCAGCGGCGGGGCCGACTCGGCCTTCCTGGCCTGGGTGGCCAACGACACCCTGGGGCCCGATCGGACGCTCGTGGTCACCGCGGTGTCGCCCTCCCTCGCCGCCGAGGAGGCCGCCGACTGCGCCGCCCTGGCCGAGGAGTGGGGGCTGCGCTGGTCGCCCGTCCCCACCGCTGAGCTGGACCGGCCGGACTACGTGGCCAACGGCACCGACCGGTGCTTCCACTGCAAGACCGAGCTGATGGACGCCATCGCCCCCCTGGCCGCGGCCGAGGAGGCCACGGTCGTGCTCGGCGTGAACGTCGACGACCTGGGCGACCACCGCCCCGGCCAGCAGGCCGCCGCTGAGCAGGGGGCGGCCTTCCCCCTGGTGGAGGCGGGGTTCACCAAGGCCGCGGTGCGGCAGGCGTCACGGGAGCTGGGCCTGCGGACCTGGGACAAGCCGGCCGCCGCCTGCCTGGCGTCCCGTATCCCCTACGGCACCCCCGTCACCGTGTCGACGTTGTCGGGCGTCGGCCGGGCCGAGGCCGCCCTCCACCGGCTGGGCTTCCGCCAGGTCCGCGTCCGCCACCACGGGGAGGTGGCCCGGGTCGAGGTGGAGGTCGACGAGCTGGCCCCCGCTTTGGCCCGCCGCCAGGAGGTGGTGGCCGCGGTCAAGGCCGCCGGCTACCGCTGGGTCACCCTCGACCTGGAAGGCTTCCGATCGGGGAACCTGAACCCGTAGCGGGCTAGGCGCCGTACTTGGCCAGGCGGCCGGCCACGTTCAGCATGATGGGCATGAGCTCCCGGGCCGGTCGCCGTCCGAGGGCGCCCTGGGCGCACCAGCGCTCGCCGAACTGCGTCACGCCGTCGCGCCCCACCCTGTCGCCGGCCAGGAGGAAGGGCACGGGGTGCCAGGAGTGGGCGGCCATCTGGCTGGGCGTGGAGTGGTCGCCCGTCACTGCCACCACGTCGGGCGACATGGCCATGAGCTGGGGGACCACGGCGTCGAGGGCCTCGATGGCCGCCACCTTGCCCTCGAAGTTCCCGTCCTCCCCGGCCGAGTCCGGCGGCTTGTGGTGGAAGAAGAACAGGTCGAAGTCGTCCCAGTGCTCCTTGAGGAGGACGATCTGCTCGTCGATCGTCACCGGCGGGCCCACGGGCTCCATACCGACCAGGCGGCCGATGCCCCGGTACATGGGGTAGACGGCGATGGCCGCGGCCCGCACGCCGTAGCGCTCCTGCACCGTGGGGAGCTGGCGGTGGGAGTCGAGGCCCCGGAGCAGCAGGGCGTTGGCCCGGGGCTGGCCGGCGAGGATGGACCGGGCCTGGCGGTCGACCTCGGCCACCACTTCGGCCGTGTGGTTCGCCGAGCGGGTCTGGGCCATGGGGGCCAGCGGTGCGCAGCCGGTCATCTGGGGGTCCGTGTCGTCGACGTGGGGGTCGAGGTCCGGCCCTCGCATGACGACCAGCACCCGGTGCTGGGCCTCGTGGACGAACTGCACGTCCACGTCGGGGACGGAGACGCCCTCGTTGAGCAGGCGGACCACCTCCAGCGCCTCCAGGTCCGGGAGGCGCCCGGCCCGGCGGTCGACGATGATGCCCTGCTCGTCGAGTGTGGCCAGGTTGCCGCGGGCGGCCACGTCGCCCGGGTTGAGGTGCACGTCGAGCCCGGCCGCCGACAGGGCGCCCCGGCCGAGGTGGTAGTCGAACGGGTCGTAGCCGAACAGGGAGAGGTGGGAAGGGCCGGAGCCGGGCGTGATCCCGGGGCCGACCGGGTCGTGCATCCCCGTCGAGCCCGCCGCCGCCAGCTCGTCCAGGTTCGGCGTGTCGGCCTCCTCCAGCTCCGTGCCCCGGTTGGCGGTGGCGTAGCCCCCCAGGCCGTCGAGGACGACGAGCAGGATCTTGGAGGTCGCGGGCTGGACGAGGGTGGCAAGGTCGAACGTCATGATCTCCCCAGCGTACGGCCTGGGCGGGACGGCCTCCGTCAGAGTCAGTGGGGCGCGGGCTCCATCAGGTAGCCGCGGGAGCGGACGGTGCGGATGGCCAGGCCCACCGGCTGCAGCCGCCGCCGCAGACGCAGGACGTGGACGTCGAGGGCGTTGCGGCCGGGCGTCCCGCTCGGCCAGCCGGCCCGGATCAGCAGCTCCCGGCTGGTCACCGCGCCCATCCGCTCCAGCAGGGCCCCGGCCAGCCGAGCCTCGAGAGGAGGCAGGGCAACCCACGCCCCGTTCAGGCGTAGGACGCCGAAATCGTCGAGTACCGGCCCGGCCGGGGTGTCCGGTTCGCTCTGCCCGTTGGCCAGGTGGGCCTGGCTGCGGACGGCCAGGGCGTCCACCCGCGCCCGCACCTCCTGCTCGGGCGCCGGCACCCGGATCCAGTCCTCCAAGCAGTCGGCTACGGCCGGAGGCTCCTCGCCATCGGGCACCAGGAGGAGGCGCGGTGTACCGGCCTGGCTGATACGGGCCCGCCGACCCTCTTCGTCGGGCCACCTGAGCATGGTGACGTCCATCACTGACGACCATAGAGACGAAACATTGCCGCGGTGTTTCGTCGGAGTGAACTACCGGTCGCTTCGGCGAGCGGCCCCCCCAGCGGTAAGGTGGGCTCCCACGCGGGCGTAGTTCAGAGGCAGAACATCAGCTTCCCAAGCTGAGAACGCGGGTTCGATTCCCGTCGCCCGCTCCAGACAAACCCCAGGTCAGAGGCCCTTTTGGCCTCCCTGGGACGGTTCGGCGGCCTCCCTGTGGTTGCCGGCGTGCCATACCGTGCCATA
>JBOGIE010000029.1:0-16293 GCA_050742435.1 Acidimicrobiales bacterium
CCGGGCCCCTCGGGGAAAGCGTCGACCAGCGACTCGGCCACCGCGCTGGGCGGCTGGAGGTCGGCCGCCACGCCCCGGGCGACCAGGGCGGCGGCGGTGCCGGGGCCCACGGCCGCCACCCGTGCGGCACCGAAGTCCCGGGCGTCGTGCAGGCAGGCGAACAGCCGGTCCACGGCGTTGGTGGAGGTGAAGACCACCCAGTCGTAGGTCGACAGGCGGGCGGCCGCGGCCCGCAGCGCCTGGCCTCCGTCGGACGGGTCGCCGATCTCGATGGTGGGCAGCTCCACCGCCTCGGCCCCCAGGGCCGTCAGCTTCTCGACCAGGGAGGACGCTTGGGCCCGGGCCCGGGTGACCACCACCCGCCGGCCGGACAGGGGTCGCCCTGTGACCCCGCTCAGGGGGCCGCTCGGGCCCTCGAACCAGCGCAGGTCGAGGCCGGCCACCCGCCCGATGACGATGGTGACGGGGGGTTCCAGCGTGACGTCGGGCAGGTCCCGCAGCGTGGTGCGGACCGTACGCTGGCCGGGCCGGGTGCCCCAGCGGACGGCGGCGACGGGGGTGTCGCCCGGCAACCCGCCGGCCTGGAGCCGGGCGGCGATCTCGGACCGGTGGGCCACGCCCATGAGGACGACGATGGTGTCGGCGGCGCGGGCCAGGGCGTCCCAGTCGACGTCGTTGTCCACCGCGTGGCGGCTGTGGCCGGTGACCACGGTGAACGAGGTGGACAGCCCCCGGTGGGTGACCGGGATGCCGGCGTAGGCAGGGACGGCCACCGCCGCCGAGATGCCGGGAACGACCTCGAACGGCACCCCGGCCTCGGCCAGGGCCACCGCCTCCTCACCCCCCCGGCCGAAGACGAACGGGTCGCCGCCCTTGAGGCGGACCACCTCCTGGCCGGCCCGGCCCCGTTCGACCAGCAGGGCGTTGATCTCCTCCTGGGCGACAGGCGACCCGGGCGACTTCCCCACGTCGATCCGCTCCGCCGTGGCCGGAGCCAGGTCGAGCAGGGCGATCTCCGACAGCCGGTCGTGCACCACCACGTCGGCCCGGGCCAGCAGCTCGGCCCCCCGCCGGGTGAGCAGGCCGGGGTCGCCGGGCCCGGCCCCCACCAGGTACACAGTCACTGTTTCTCCTGGTCGCTTCGCCCGCCGGCCCACAAGGGTCTGCCGGCTAGGGCCTGCGCTGCGCTCCGGCGAGGCCGGCAGCCCCGGCCGGCGGCTCCGCTCATCGCAGGTCGGCCAGGAGGGAGGCGCCGCCGGCGTCGTCGAGGAGACGGCGGGCCAGGCGGCGGCCGAGGTCGACCGGGTCGTCGCCCTCGTCGGTGTCCCGCAGGACGACCCGTCCGTCGAGCGTGCCGATCATGGCGGTCAAGGTGACCCGGCCGCTCTCGGCGACGGTGGCGTGGGCGCCCACGGGGAGGTCGCAGCCACCGCCCACCTCGGCCAGCCACGCCCGCTCGGCGTCCACGGCCCGGCGGGAGGGCTCGTGCTCGATGGCGGCCAGGGCGGCCAGGGTGTCCTCGTCGTCCACCCGGCACTCCACGGCCAGGGCGCCCTGCCCCACCTGGGGGACCATCACGTCGGTGGGCAGCACCTCGGTCACCTCGCCCGACCGGCGCAACCGCTCCAGGGCGGCGGCGGCGACCACGATGGCGGCGAAGTCGCCGGCCTTGGACAGGCGGGTGTCCATGTTCCCCCGCAGGCCCCCGAACGTGAGGTCCGGCCGCAGCCAGGCCAGCTGGGCCCGGCGCCGGACCGACCCCGTCCCCACCCGGGCCCCGGGAGCCAGCTCCTCGAAGCGCCGGCCGACCAGGGCGTCCCGGGCGTCGGCCCGCTTGGGCACGGCGCCGATGGTGAGGCCGGGCGTCGGTGTCGACGACGGGAGGTCCTTGGCCGAGTGGACGGCGAGGTCGGCCCGCCCGTCGAGTACCGCGGCCTGCACCTCCTTCACGAACACGCCCCGCCCGCCCAGCTCCCAAATGGGGACGTCGGTGCGGCGGTCGCCCTGGGTCTCTACCACCACCGGCTCCACGTCGACCCCCAGCAGCTCGGCGACCAGGTCGGTCTGGGCCCGGGCCAGCCGGCTGCCCCGTGTGGCGGCGCGGAAGGCAGTCACGGCGCTAGACCCAGGTCGGCGGGGCTGGGGTCCCCGCCGACAGCGACGGGCGTGGTCCGCAGGACCCGGGTGCCCGTCGCACTACAAGTCGAAGAGCTCGGTGAGGGCGCCGGCCAGCCGCTCGCCCTTGGCCGACCCGGCGGCGTCCTTGAGGCGGACGGTGGGGTCGTGGAGCAGCTTGCCGAGCAGGCTGCGGGTGAGGGCTTCGACCGCCTCCCGCTCCCGGGGCTCGAGCCCGGCCAGCCGGTTGCGGTAGCGGGCCAGCTCGGCAGCCCGGATGTCCTCGGCCCGCTGGTGCAGGGCCGAGACGGTGGGGGTGGCCTGGCGGGCGGTGGTGACGTCGACCCACCGCTCGACCTCCTCGGCCACGATGGCCCGGACCGGACCCACCTCCTGGCGGCGCTGGTCGAGGTGGGCGGCGACGAAGGCCTCGACGTCACCCAGCCCGAGCAGGCTCACCCCGGGGAGGTCGGCCACCGCGGGGTCGACGTCTCGGGGCATGCCCAGGTCGACGATCAGCAGCGGCCGGGTACGGCGCGGGGCCAGGGCCCAGGCCAGGTCGGCGGCGGACAGGACGACCTTGGTGGCGCCGGTGCTGGTCAGCAACAGGTCGGCGTCCGTCAACGCCGCGGGCAGCTTGTCGAGGGTGACGGCCCGGCCCCCGGCCCGCTCGGCCAGCTGCTCGGCCCGGGCCCAGGTGCGGTTGGCCACGGTGACCTGGGGGCCCGGCACGTCGGCCTCGGCCACCTCGTCGACCAGCCCGGCGCCCATCTCCCCGGCGCCCAGCACGACCACGTTGCGGTCGGCCAGGTCGGGCAGGCGCTCCGAGGCCATGGCCACCGCGGCCTGCGACAAGGAGGTGATACCCCGGGCGATGGCGGTCTCCGACCGGGCCCGCTTGCCCACTTCCAGGGCCTGACGGAACAGGAGCGACAGCCGCGACCCGGCCGCCTCCTCCTCCCGGGCCCGCTCCCAGGCGTCGCGCACCTGGCCGAGGACCTGGCTCTCGCCCAGCACCACCGAGTCGAGCCCGGCGGCCACCGCGAACAGGTGGGCGGCGGCGGCGTCGTCGTAGTGGACGTAGAGGTGGTCGGAGAACTCCTCGGGCGGGACGAAGGAGAGCTCGGACAGGAAGTGGCGGACGTCGGCCATGGCGCCGTGGAAGCGCTCGGCCACGGCGTAGACCTCGACCCGGTGGCAGGTCGACAGGACCACGGCCTCGCTCACGAAGTCGCGGGCCACCAGGTCGCCCAGGGCCTTGGGCAGGCGGTCCGGCGTCACCGCCATGCGCTCGAGCAGGTCGAGCGGGGCGGTGCGGTGGCTCAGCCCGACGACGACGACAGACATGTCTGCAAGCGCTCTCGGGCGTGGGCCAGGTCACCGTTGCGGATAAGACCGAGCATGTCGGAGTCGAGGGCCGACTGCCAGTCGAGTCCCTCCGTGGACCGCCCGGCCGCCTTCAGGCCCTCGCGCTCGGAGGCCAGGAGGTCGAGGAGGACGGCGTATTCGGGGCCGATCTCGCCCTCGAGGCGCCGGCGCAGCCAGGTGGCCAGGGCCGGGCTGCGGCCGCCGGTGGAGACGGTCACCTGGAGGTCGCCGCGGCGGACGACCGACGGCAGGGTGAACGAGCAGTTGGCCGGGTCGTCGGCGCCGTTGACCCAGACGCCGGCCCGCTGCCCGGCCTCGAAGACCGACCGGTTGACCGCCGGGTCGTCGGTGGCGGCGATGACCAGCCACATGCCGGCCAGGTCCTCTCGCCGCCAGGGCCGCTCCTCCACCACCACACCGGCCCGTCCCCGCAGAGCAGGGTCGACCCGGGGGGCCACCACCCGCACCCGGGCCCCGCAGTCCAGCAGGCCCTCGACCTTGCGGACGGCCACCTTGCCGCCGCCCACCACGAGGCACTCCCGCCCGTCGAGCACGAGGTTCACCGGATAGTGCACCTCACACCTCCGCCACCCGGGGGGCCAGGACCCGGAGCTGCTGGTAGAAGGAGAGGATCTGCAGCTCGATCGACAGGTCGACCTTGCGCAGCGACACCCCGCGGGGCACCGAGATGACGGCGGGGGCGAAGTTGAGGATGGACGTCACGCCCGCCGCCACCAGCAGGTCGGCCACCTCCTGGGCCGCCGCCGCCGGGGTGGCGACGATGCCGATGGCGATCTGCTCCTCGGCGGCGATGGCGGGCAGCTCGTCGAGGTGGCGGACGGGCAGGTCGGCCACGACCTCGCCCACCTTGGAGCGGTCGGCGTCGACCAGGGCGGCGATGCGGAAGCCGCGGGCCGAGAAGCCCTTGTAGTTGGCCAGGGCGTGGCCCAGGTTGCCGATGCCGACGATGACGACCGGCCAGTCCTGGGTGAGGCCGAGGACCCGGTTGATGTGGACGAGGAGGAACTGGACGTCGTAGCCCACGCCCCGGGTGCCGTAGGACCCGAGGTAGGAGAGGTCCTTGCGGACCTTGGCCGCGTTGACCCCGGCCATCTCGGCCAGGCGCTCCGAGGAGATGGTGACGATGTGGGCGTCGGCCACCTCGAGCAGGCTGCGCAGGTAGACCGGCAGCCGGGCGACGGTGGCCTCGGGGATGCGCCGGGGGTTGCGCCCGGGCGACGCCATGGCGCCGGCGGCAGGCATCCCGGCCAGGGGCGGCATGCCTTCACTGGCCGAGTCTCCGTTGCCGTTGGGGCCCGTGGAAGCCCCGGCCGGCCAGGGCGATGCCTCCCGGCCGGACGACGGGGACGCTTCCTCCCGATTCGGGTCCGGCATTGCTCGAAGTGTACGCAACTTCGTGCGCAAATTCACAAGCGGCACCTTCCGCCCAGTACCTGATGGTACCGCCGGAGCTCAAGGTTTTGGCCTGCCGTACCGACGAGGCGGCAATCACAACCACCAAGAACAGGCGCAGCAAGGGGGTAGGCTCACCCGTCGTGTCCCGCACGATCCGGGTGATGGTGGTCGACGACACCGACCACGTGCGCCGCATGCTCACGTCGATGCTCTCCCTGGACGGCTTCGAGGTGGTGGGCGAGGTGGCCAGTGGTCCCGCCGCGATCGAGGCGGTGGCCGCCGCCGACCCCGACATCGTGGTCATCGACTACAAGATGCCGGGCATGGACGGCCTAGACACCGCCCGGGGCATCCGCCGCCAGCGCCGGGACCAGGTGATGATCCTCTACACCGCCTACATCGACGAGGCCCTGGAGAAGGCGGCGGCCGAGGCCGGCATCTCCCTGTGCATCGGCAAGGTCGACGGGCTGGCCTCCCTGGAGCGGGAGATCAACCGCCTCTGCTCGTCCCTCTTCTGAGCCGCGCTCCTAGCGCGCCAGGAGAAAGAACTGGACGATCGACGCGCCCAGGATGGCGACCAGGGCGAAGGCCAGGAGGAGGGCGATGCTGGGTCTCATGAGGAGCAGGGTCTCACGCCGTCAGACGTAGCCGGGACTACTCGGCCGGCTTGATGGTGACCGCGTCGCCGGCGCCGATGCGCAGCTCGGCCGCCGCCGACCGGCGGTCGAGGGCGATCGACACCAGCCCGTAGGAGTCGGTGACCAACCCGACCTGGCTGGGCTTGAGGTCCGAGTAGCTGCGGGCGCGGACCGCGGTGCGGGTCTTGTCGCTCCAGGCCAGGACGAGAGGATCGTCCATGAGCAGGAGCTCGTCGGGGTCGACGTTGAGCTGGACGTTGCCGAACCGGTCCACCCACAGCACCTCCCCGACGACCGCACCGTCCTCCTGCCGGGACAGGGGCAGCACGCCCGGGAGCAGGGTGACGGGGTCGATCAGCTCGCCCAGCTCGGCCAGGTCGACGCCGGTACACAGGTGGGCGGCGGCGGGGGCGAAGATGTCGCGCCCGGCGAACGTGGGGCCCGGCGCCGGCAGGTGGTAGTCCTCGTTGGTCAGCGACACCGCCCGGCCGGCCCCGCCCGACATGGCCACGGCCGAGGCCAGCAGCCCGTTGTCCGGCCCGACCAGGACGGATTCGCCGGCCTCCACCGCCACCGCCCGGCGCGACGACCCCACGCCCGGGTCGACCACGGCCAGCACGACCGTGGGGGCCAGGGTCAGGTACTGCATGCTGCGGGCCAGGGCCAGGGCGCCGGCCCGGATGTCGTGGGGCGGGATCTGGTGGGTGACGTCGTCGACCCTGGCCAGGGGGGCGATGGCGCGGATCACCGCCTTCACCGCGCCGACGAACTCGTCCTCCAGCCCGTAGTCGGACAGAAACCAGACGTGGTCGAAGCTCACCCGGCCTGGGTGTAGGTGCTGGCGAGGTAGCGGTCGACGTCGTCCTCCCGCACCCGGTAGGACTTCCCGACCCGCACCGAGGCCAGCTGGCCGGCCTTGATCAGCCGGTAAACGGTCATGGTGGAGACCCGCAGCAGGCTCGCGACTTCCGCGACGGTCAGAAACCGGGCCCGTTCATGGGATTGCGACACCAGTTGGATCACCCCTCTTCGCCTGACTTCAGGTTATTCCCAGGACGGCCGGGAGGGAAGAGCCGGCCGCTCAGCCCTGGCCCAGCTGCTTCGAGCGCCGGGTGGCGGCGTCGACCGCCTCCAGGAACGCGGCCCGGACGGCACGGGACTCCAGGGCGGCCAGGCCGGCCGCCGTGGTCCCGCCCGGCGAGGTGACCGCCGCCCGCAGGGCCTCGGCCCGCTCGCCGGACTCGGCCAGCAGGCGGGCCGACCCGAGCACGGTCTGGACGGTGAGCGCCTCGCTCACCGGGCGGGGAAGCCCCACGGCCACACCGGCCTCGATGAGGGCCTCGGCCACCAGGAAGACGTAGGCCGGGCCCGAGCCGGAGAGCCCGGTCACGGCGTCGAGGAGGCCCTCCCCCACCCGCTGCACCGTGCCCACCGCGCTGAGGATCTCCTCGGCCCACGCCAGGTCGTCGTCGGATGCGGCCGAGCCGGGGGCGATTGCCGCCGCCCCGCAGCCCACCAGGGCCGGGGTGTTGGGCATGGCCCGCACGACCGCCGTCCCGGGGGCCAGCCAGGACTCGAGGGCGGCCAGGGGCACGCCGGCGGCGATGGAAAGGACCCGCCGGACGCCGGCATCGGCCACCGCCCGGCAGGCCGCCTCCACGTCGCCGGGCTTCACGGCCACGACGGCCCCGTCGACGTCGGAGGCCATCTGCCCGGCCACGCCCAACCCCGGGTGGTCGGCGGCCAGGACCGCCCGCCGGTCGGCCACCGGCTCCACCACCAGCAGCTCGTCGGCGTCGGCCCACCCGGCCGAGAGCAGGCCGCCCACCAGGGCCGCGCCCATCCGCCCGCCTCCGACCACGGCCAGCCGGACGGCGCGCTCGCTCATGGGTGAACGCTAGGGCAGGTAGCGGGTGGGGTCCTGCGCGCTGCCGTTGACGCGGGTCTCGAAGTGCAGGTGCGAGCCGGTGGAGTTGCCGGTGGACCCCATGTCGCCGATGAGGTCGCCCTGGTCGACCCGCTGGCCCTCGCTGGTCCGGAGCCGGGTCATGTGGCCGTAGAGGGTGGAGAAGCCGCCCCCGTGGTCGATGACGACGCAGTTGCCGTACCCGCCGTTCCAGCCGGCCAGGATCACCGTGCCGGCCTTGGCCGCCCGGATGGGCGTGCCCGTGCCGTTGGCGATGTCGATGCCGGCGTGGAGGGACCCCCAGCGGTAGCCGAAGCCCGACGTCAACGACCCGTTGGTGGGCCACGCCAGGCCCGAACCCGACACCCGGGCCGAGCCCCCGCCCCCCCCGGTCGAGCGTGGGGCCGGGCTGTCGCTGGCCTCGGGAGGCAGCTGGCGGGCCCGGATGAGGGCGGCGAGGGTGGACTCCTCCCGGGCCAGGGCGGCCACCTCGGAGGTGACCTGGGCGATGCGGACGTCGAGGGCGTTCTTGAGCCGGACCTGGTCGTTGCGGGCTTTCTCCAGCCCGGCCAGCCTCTCCGATGCCGCCTTGCGGCGCTCGGCGGCCACGTCGCGGGCCTTGGCCAGGTTCTCCCGCTCGAACTGCTCGTCCTGGCGGGTGGCCCGCATCTGGTCGACGATGTCGCGGTCGCTGGACACCACGTGGGCCAGGAGGGCCTGGCGGCGGCTGGCCTCGCCCAGGTCCTTGGACCGGACGATCTCCAGCAGGGTGTCGCCACCGGGGTGGACGTAGGCCCGCACCGCGGCCTCGGCCGCCCGGGCCCGGAGGTCGGCCATGCGGGCCTCGGTGTTGGCCAGGCGGGCCTGGGCCGTGCCCAGGTTCTGCTCGGCCGCCCGCAGGGCCTGCTGGGCGGCGTCGGTGGTGGCCGCCTGGACGGCAACGCCGGCGTCGAGGGCCTTGACCGCGGCCTCCAGCTCGGCGTCGTTGGCCCTGAGGGTGTCCAGCTGGGCCGCGGCCTCGGCTTTCTTGGCCTGGGCCGCCACCCGCTTCTCCTCGGGAGAGGGGTCGGCAAACGCCGGCGTGGCCAAGGCCATCGCCACGACTGCCACGAGCGCGCGGGCTGGGATCCTCAGGTTTGCCATGAACTCCAGCAAGTCGCAGCCTCCCGCCGGGGCTGCTGGGTGGCCGAAGGCTAATGATGACCGCTACCTGATGCAAGACTTCGCAGGGTCGGATGGGAGGACGCGAACGGGCCCGAGGAACCTCTTGGTCACCCCCACTTCCCCGAAGGGATGACCGGTCCGCCCCTCGGGCCCGGCGGGCAGCGTAGCCCGGATGCGCCCCAAAAAGCAAGAGAGGGCATGGAATGTGCTGAGGCGCGCCGAAGCAGCCCTGCCTTGGGGCTTCTCCGCCGGGCCATCAGCGTAGCGCCGGGCAGGACGTGTCCGGAACGCCGGGCTGCCGCCGCCGGCCTCAGCGAGCGGTCAGCTGCACTCCACCAGGCGGCGGGCGGTGAGGTCGGCGTACAGGCGTCGCAGGCGGGCGGCGGTGATCGACCAGCGGTACCGCTGCGCCCGGGCGGTGGCCTCCACGCTCATGTCGGCGGCCATGGCCGGGTCGTCGAGCAGCTTGGTGACGTAGGCGGCGTAGGCCTGGGGGTCGCGGCCGTCGACCAGGTAGCCGGTGATCCCGTGGGCCACGAGCGTGCGCAGCCCCCCGACCGCGGCGGCCACCACCGGCGTGCCGCACGCCGCCGCCTCCAGGGCCACCAGCCCGAAGGACTCCGACCGGCTGGGCACCAGGCAGACGTCGGCCGACCGGTAGTAGGACGCCAGCTGGCCGTGGGGCTGGGGCGGCATGAACCGCACCCGCCCGGACAGGCCCAGCCCGGCCACCAGCTCGTGCAGGCGGGCCAGCTCGGCATCGCCGGCCGGCCCGCTCGGACCGCCGACCAGCAGCAGGGTGGCGTCGCCGTGCGGGAGGGCGGCGAGGGCCCGCACCGCCACGTCGGCCCCCTTGAGGGGCTGGATCCGGCCGACGAACAGCAGGACCGGCTCGTCGCCGAGGCCCAGCTCGGCCCGGGCCAGGCGCGGGTCGCCGGGAAAGAACAGGTGGTGGTCGACCCCCGGGGGCACGATCTCGATGCGCTCGGGGACGGCGCCGTACAGGCGCTCCAGCTGGGCGGCCTCGTCGGCCGAGCTGGCCAGGATGGCGTCGGAGCAGCCGATGACCTCGCCCTCCGCCTTGGCCCGCCGGTCGTGCTCCTCGGCCGCCTCCTCGGCCTTGACCCGGGCCAGGGTGTGGAAGGTGGAGACCAGGGGCAGCTCGAGGCGGTGCTTCAGGGTGTGCCCGGCCACGCCCGACAGCCAGTAGTTGGCGTGGATCAGGTCGGGCGGGCCCGAGGCCTCGATGTGATCGAGGACGCCGGCGGTGAACTCCTCGACGTGCTGGGCCAGGCGCTCGGTGGGTACCGACGCCGGCGGGCCGGCGGACACGTGGTGGACCCGGAACCCCGGCTCCACCTCCTCCACCGGGGCCAGGCCCCGGCGCCACGACCGGGTGTAGACGTCGCAGTCCACGCCGGCGCCGGCCAGGGCCGAGGACAGCTCGCGCACGTAGACGTTCATGCCCCCACCGTCGCCCGTCCCCGGCTGGGTGAGCGGCGACGTGTGGAACGAGATGACGGCCAGGCGACGCACGACGACCGAAACCCTACCCAGGAGCTGAGAGTTATCCGCTCGCCCGCTCAGCCACCCAGGAGCCGCCCGGGATCGGCCTCGCCGGTGGCGTAGCGGCGGGCCAGCTCGCCGTTGAGGGCGTCGATCCGCCCGAAGAGACCCTTGCGGGCCTCCGACACCTGCCGCTCCAGCTCCTCGACGTCCCGGGCCAGGGCGGCGGCTGCGTCGTCGGAGAGGTCGGGCAGGCGGTCGAGGACGCCCGCGCCCGCGACCCGGTCGAGGTCGGCGGTGAGGTCGTCGTCGTCCGGCGCCACCAGGCCGCTGGGCAGGCGCCCGGTGCCCCCGGCGTGGACCTTGTCGCTCAGGATCTGGGGCAGCCGGTCGACCAGGTCGCCCAGGTCGCCCGGCGAGCCCCCGGCGGCGCGGCGGCGAAGCTCGGCCACCACGATGTCGAGCCGGCCCTGGATCAGCCGGCGCAGGTAGGAGACCTTGTCCTCGACGTCGCGGCACTCGTCGCGCATGGCCCGGACCTCTTCGATCGGGCGGGCGCCCAGGTCGCCCAGGTAGTCGTCCCGCAGGACCCGGTCGACCTCGTCGCGCCACATGAGGCTCAGGCTACAAGAGGCCCCGGCGACTGTCCGGGAGGTAGCGGTAGACGGCCCGGCCGACGATGGCCGCCCGCGGCACCGGACCGAGGTCGCGGCTGTCGGTGCTGGCCGCCGGGTTGTCGCCCAGGACGGTGACCCCCTCCGGCCCCCGCCCCGCCACCCGTTTGACCATGGTCCGGGCCGGCATCCGGGGATCCGTCACGGCGACCACGTCGCCCACCCGCGGCCGGGCCGGGTGCAGGACGAGCAGGCGGTCGCCGGGGAGGAGGGCCGGGACCATGCTGTCGCCGGCCACCTCCACCCGCCGCACCGGCCGCCATCTCCAGAGCCCGATCGCGACCCCTACCGGGAGTAAGTAGTGTCGGACTGACCGTCTCATCCGGACGAAGGAGCCTACGCATGCCCGTCCTCTCCCGCGTGTTGTCCATCGTCGACCGCCTCAGCCCGCCCGAGCGGGTCTCTGCCCACTGCGACCTGCCCTGCGGCGTGTACGACCCGGCCCAGGCCCGCATCGAGGCCGAGTCGGTGAAGGCCTGCCAGGAGAAGTACCAGGCGTCGGACGACGAGGTGTTCCGCCAGCGGGCGGTGCAGATCAAGGAGGAGCGGGCCGACCTGGTCAAGCACCACCTGTGGGTGCTGTGGACTGACTACTTCAAGCCCCCGCACCTGGAGAAGTACCCCCAGCTGCACCAGCTGTTCTGGGACGCCACCAAGGCGGCCGGCGCCACCAAGAGCTCGACCGACCCGGCCAGCGGCCAGAAGCTGCTCGACCTGGTCGGCGAGATCGACACCATCTTCTGGGAGACCAAGAAGGGGTAGTGGGGCTCGCTCGGCCGCGGCGTCTGCGGCCGCCGGCGGACAACCCCTTGGACCAGGGTCAGCCCAAAAAAATTGCCGCGCACCAGGCCCACAGGGGGCCCAGCAGGAGGAGCGAGTCGAGGCGGCGCAGGGCCGGCGCGTGGCCCGTGCGGTCGCCCAGGAGGGCGGAGGCGGCCACCGGCCCGGCCGGGGCCAGCACCGCGGCCAGCATGCCGAGGAACAGCGGCTGGGCCCCGGCGAACGGGGGGATGAGGACGACCTCGGCGAAGATCGTCAGGGGGATGAGGGCGGCCACCCCGGCGGCCGGCCCCTCCCATGCCGACGACGCTCCCGTACCCACCAGGTAGGCGCCGGCGTCGTACACGCAGACCATGGCCAGCAGCAGCAGGGTGGCGGCGATGCCGGTGTGGCGGACCAGCACCAGCGAGGACGCGGCCAGGCCGATGGGCACGCCGATGGCCAGGGTGAGGGCGACGTCGCGCGACGGGACCGGGCTGGGCGCCCGCAGCCGGGCCACGAACGTGACCAGCAGGCCGGCGACCACCACCGCGGTCATGACGCCCGTGTCGAAGGAGGCGGCGATCGGGAGGGCGGCGGCGATGGCGGCCGCCGCCAGGGTGAGCGGACGCTCCTTCCGCTTGCGCCAGACCACCGACGTCTGGGCCCCGGCCATGAAGGCGGCCACCGCCAGCCAGGCGGCCAGCCACGCCGGACCGGCCACGATGACGCCCACGGTGGCAACGGCCCAGGCGATGCCGAGGCGCCCGTGGGGCCGCACGCTCTTGTGGACGACGGCGAGGGGCGGCAGCTCGGGCTCGGCCTTGGGCTCCGGGGTCTCCTCCGGCTTCAGCTCGGGCACCAGGGCCAGATTGCCCCGGACCGCGGGAGAGCGAGGCGGCGCGTCGGGCCGGGCGGTGGAGGATCCCCCCGACACGGGGGGAAGGACGGCCACCACGTCGGCCCCGGCCACGGGCGTGGACGGCTCGGCCGGCTGGCCGTTGACCCACACTTTCGACGCATTCAGGACGGCGGAGAAGCGGTCGCCGTACCGGCGCCGGGCCTCGTCGAGGACCTCGGCGACGGTCGACGCCGGGATCTGGTCGGTGGTGACCCCGGCCGCCTCCCGCGCCGCGGCGAACAGCCGTAGTACCGCCATCAGCCCGGCCCCAGCTCCGCCCGCCCGTCCCGGACGACGACCTTGCCGGCGCTCGACGCCTCGAAGGCCAGGATCCGGCGGTCACCCTCCGTGCCGGCCTCGTAGACCGACGTGACCAGGTCGTTGCCGGGGAAGACCGGCCGGTAGAAGCGCACGGCGAGCCGGCGCAGGCGGGTGGGGTCGCCTCCGGCCAGCTCGTCGACCAGGGCCTTGCCGCACAGGGCCATGGTGCACATCCCATGGAGGATGACCCCGGGCAGGCCCACGGCCCTGGCCGCGGCGTCGTCGGTGTGGATGGGGTTCCTGTCGCCCGACGCCTCGGCGTAGCGCAAGGCCTGGTCGACGTCGACCTTGGCGGCGATCTCGGCCACTCTGGCCGACTTGGCCTCGGCCGGGAAGGCATGGGGAGGCGGCGTGGGGCCCACGTCCCCCCCCGGCTCGATGCCCCGGATGAGCATGGTGGCGAACTGTTCGACGACCGGCTGGCCGGCCTCGTCGGCGCTGCTCACTCGCATGGTGAAGCGGGTGCCCATGCGCCCGCTGCGCACGCTGTAGGCCTCGGCCGAGGTCACCAGCGTCCGGCCCGGTATGAGCGGCTGGAAGAAGTGCATGTCCTGCTCGGCGTGGAGCATGGCCACCTGGTCCGCGGCGGGGACGACGTCGTGGAGCGCCACCATCATGGCGTCCCAGGTGGGCACCACGGCGAACACCGGCGGGGCGTAGGCGCCGGAGAGGTAGGCGGAGTTGGGATCGCTGGTGGCGGCGGCGTACGCCCGCGCCCGGTCGGCGTCGATCGTCGCCGTCCGAGGGTCGTACCGGGTCCCGAGCTTCTCCAGGGGTAAGGCCACGCTGGGGGGGACGCTAGTGGAGCCGGCGGGCCATCTCGTCCAGCAGGCGCCGGCCGAAGTCGGGCGACAGCAGGTCCGTTCCGTGCCCGGTGCCGGGCAGGAGCCACAGCTCCTTGGGCTCGTTGGCCCAGCCGTAGATCGTCCGGGGGTGCTCCTCGGCGAAGTAGTGGTCGGCGGGATCGGCCACCACCAGGGTGAAGGCCGGGGCGATGTTGGCCGCCTGCTCCTCGGCGTGGGGCACGCCGTCGCACACCTGGGCGATCCGGGTGCGCATGAAGAGGGCCAGGAACCGCCGGCCGGCCGCGGTCATGGCGTAGCGCTGGATGCGCTTGGTGGCGGGGGTGTCCCAGGCGCCCCACCAGGCGGGCGCGCTGATGGCCACCACCCCGGCCACCCCCCCGAACGTGCCCCCGTGGAGGAGGACCGCGGCCCCGCCCAGGCTGATGCCCACGGTGACCACCGGGAGGGCGGGGTCGGCCGCCTCCACCGCCGCCTTCACGTCGAGGGGCTCCTTCGGCCCCATGCTGCACACCCCGGCCGAGGCGCCGTGGCCCCGGAGGTCGGGCACGATCACGTGCATCCGGCGGGCCAGCAGGTGGGCGAAGGCGTGGATGCGGGGCATCCGTGACGACTGGCTGAACCCGTGGACCAGGACCACCGTGCCCAGGGCGTCCGGCGGCCCGGTCAACCGCGCCCCCGAAAGCCGCACCCCGTCCTGGGTGACCACCGACAGGCGCTGCTCCGTCCCGTACCGGGGGACGAAGGCGTGCTTGCGGAGGTAGCCCCCCATCACACTGGCGGCTCTCCGCCGACTCAGTGCGCGGCGGTCGCGAGCCTGCGGCGTCGCCATTCGACCTCGGCCCGGCCCAGCTCGGTGGACGGCGGGGCGTGGTGCAGGTACTCGTCGAGCAGCTCACCCCACCGGTGGGTGACCTCCATCCGCCCAAAAAGGGCGCTCATCCCCCATACCACCCGGTCGAGGATGACGTAGGAGGGCGGCATGTTGAGCTGGCGGATCACGTCGCTGTACTCGCCGGCCAGGTCCAGCATGCGCTGGAGGGTCTGGCCCACGAACTCGCTCGAGTAGGTGAACTCCTCTTGCTGGAACGGGATGTAGGGCAGGGTGCAGTACTCGTACAGCCGCTCGGCCGACAGGCCGTGGTCGGGCGGCAGGAAGCCCGAGTGGACGACGGCCTTGAGGGTGCCCTCCGCGTCCTGGGCCAGGATGGCGTCGAGGATGGGGCTCAGCCCCTCGAGCTCCCCTGGTGCCCAGCGCTTGACCAGGCCGAAGTCCAGGAACGTCACCTTCCCGGTCTCGGGATGGAAGCGGTAGTTGCCGGGGTGGGGGTCGCCGTTGAACACCCGGTGGTGCCAGATGGAGCCCTCGGCGAAGCGGAACAGCACCTCGGCCGCAGTGTGCTTCTGGTCGGGGGTGGCGGTCTCCTGGAAGTCCTTCCAGGCCAGGCCGTCGACCCAGTCGCTGGTGATCACCCGCCGGCTGCTGCGCTCGGGGACCACGTCGGGCACGTGGATGAACGGGTGGTCGCGGTAGCGGTCGGCGAACTCCTTCTGGCAGAGCGCTTCCAGCCGGTAGTCGAGCTCGTCGCCCATGCGGGCCCGCAGCTCGTCGACCATGGGCTTGACGTCCATGTTCTTGAGGGCGAAGGAGGCGAAGAGGCCGTAGAGGAACTCGGCGTTGTCGAGATCGGACTGGATGGCCTTGTCCACGCCCGGGTACTGGACCTTGACCGCCACCAGCCGGCCGTCGGGCATGACCGCCCTGTGGACCTGGCCGATCGACGCCGCCGCCACCGGGACCGGATCCCAGTCGAGGAACAGCTTCTCGGGGTCAGCTCCCAGCTCGGAGCGGACGACGCTCTCGGCCAGGCTCGGGGCCATGGGCGGGACGTCGGCCTGCAGGGTGGCCAGAGCGGCCTGGGCCTCGGGCGGCAGGCCGTCGGCGATGAAGGACACCATCTGGCCCGCCTTCATGATGGCGCCCTTCATCCCCCCCAGGACCTGGGCCACGTCCTCCGCCGTTTTGATGGCGAACTGCTGCTCCAGCTGGGCCCGCCGCTCCTCGGTGGCCCGGCTGCCCCGGACCTTGGTGACCGCCCACGCCAGCCCCCGCCGGGACGACAGCCGCCACACCCGGGCCTGGCGCTGCAGGCGGACGCGCCGGTGCTGGTCGGAGAGGGCGACGGCCGCCCCCACGCCGGCCGCACCGAGCACGGCTGCCGCGCCGCCGGCGCCCAGAGCCACGGACCTACGCATGCCGAACCTGCTGCTACTCGAGACCCGGCGCCCGCCCAGGGCCCACGTCGGCACGCTCCCCTGACACCCGGACCGCGCGCTCGGCCTCGGCCTGGTGCTCCACGCAGAGGCGGGTGGCGGGCATCGCTTCCAGTCGCTCGTCGGGGATGGGCCGACCGCAGACCTCGCAGTTGCCGTAGGTGCCGTCGTCGAGGCGGCGCAGGGCGTGCTCCACGTCGGCCAGCTCGGCCTCGACCTGTTCGAGGATCGACAGGTCCTTCTCGCGCTCGAACGTCTCGGTGCCCATGTCGGCCTGGTGCTGGTCGTAGGAGCTGAGCTCGCCCACGCTGTCGTTCTCGGACTGCTCGGTGAGCCCCTCCTCGTCGAACGTCGCCCGGACGGCGGCGAGCCGCTCCCGCTCGTCCGCCAGCCGCTGCCGTGCCAGGTCGGTATCCATCGGGACCAGCCTACGCCGGTGCCGCGAGTA
>JBOGIE010000030.1:0-16241 GCA_050742435.1 Acidimicrobiales bacterium
AAGCGCCTGGGCATCCGCCAGCCGCTGGTGGAGCTGTTCTCCAACGATCCCCGGCTGTCCGACCTGGCCGCCGACGTGTGGGGCCCGGCCGAGCCCGAGCTGGCCGTGGCCACCGGCACGGAGGGGCGGTCCAGCGCGGCCCGTACCGCGGTGCGCAAGTCCATGGGGGCCGGCCGCCGCCGCAGGCGATAGGCAAGCACAGCCGGAGGCGGTAAAGAGCGGGGCGGCCCGACCCGTTGACGCGGGGACGGTGTTGAGTATGCTGCCGCCGTGATCTTTGCTGAGGTTTCTGATGGCATCGTGTTCTTGGTCATCGCCGCCATTCTCCTGGTGGGCATCCTGGTTGCGGTGACCATGGCCAAGGGCCGCTAGCCCGGACCGTTTGCCCCCTGCGGGCGGGGGGTAGTCCGCGCCCCACGTTCAGTCGACGAGCGTGAAGGAGCGGCATTGAGAACGCTGGTCGTGGGCGGCGCCGGCTACATCGGCAGCGTCGTGGCCCGGCACCTGATCGACGCCGGCCACCTGGTCACCGTGGCCGACAACCTGTCGAAGGGCCACGAGTGGGCCGTCCCCGAGGCGGCCGCGTTCGCCCGCGTCGACCTGCTCGACCAGCCGGCGGTGGCCGCCCTGCTGTCCCAGGGTTTCGACGCCGTGCTGCACTTCGCCGCCCTGTCCCTGGTGGGCGAGTCGGTGAGCCAGCCGGTCCGGTACTTCCGCACCAACGTGGGCGGGACGCTCAACCTCCTCGACGCCATGCGCGACGCGGGCGTCCGCCGGCTGGTGTTCTCGTCGACCGCGGCGACCTACGGGGAGCCGGAGTCCGTGCCCATCCCCGAGACCGCGCCCACCCGGCCCACCAACCCCTACGGCGCCTCCAAGCTGGCCGTCGACGCCGCCATCGGGTTCGAGGCCGCGGCCGGCGGGCTCGGCGCGGTCAGCCTGCGCTACTTCAACGTGGCTGGGGCGTCCGGGCGCCAGGGCGAGCTGCACGACCCCGAAACCCACCTCATCCCAAACGTGCTCAAGGTGGCCCTGGGCGAGGCCGAGGCGGTGCAGATCTTCGGCACCGACTACCCCACGCCGGACGGGACGGCCGTGCGGGACTACATCCACGTGGACGACCTGGCCCGGGCCCACCTGCTGGCCCTGGAGGGCGCGGGCTCCTCCGGCCACCGCATCTTCAACCTGGGCAACGGCGCCGGCTTCTCGGTGCGGGAGGTGGTCGACACCGCCCGGCTGGTGACCGGCTGCCAGATCCCGGCGGTCGAGACGGCGCGGCGGGCCGGCGACCCCGCGGTGCTCATCGCATCCAGCGAGCTGATCCGCCGGGAGCTGGGCTGGGTGCCAGAGAAGCCATCTCTTGAGGAGATGGTGTCCGACGCCTGGGCCTGGATGCGGTCCGAGCGCCCGGCCACCGCGGCCCAGTCCCAGGCCCAGGCCTAGGCCGTCACCTCGTCGCCGGGGGCCGGGACCTGGGAGCCGCGGCGGGCCATGAGGTCCTCCATACGCTGGGCGATGGTGTCCCAGTGGTTCCAGTGCAGCGTGGGCTCTGACTTGTCGGCCCGGGCGGCGGGGCAGTGCTCCACCACCCGCCGGCAGCCGTCGGCGAAGCCGGCGCCGTCGTCCTGGAGGTCGACCAGCTCCCCGAAATCACTGACCACGTCCGGCACCCGGGTGGAGACCACGGGGAGGCCGGCGGCCAGGTACTCGAGGGTCTTGGTGGGACGGATCGAGCGCGTGGCCTCGTTGAGGGCGAAGGGCATGAGGGCGACGTCGAAGCCGGCCATCACCGTGGGCAGGTCGGCGTACCGGGCGGGGCCCGGGTAGGTGATATTGCGGGCGCGTGGCAGGGTGGCCGGGTCGATCTTCGCGACCGGTCCCACCATGGTGATCCGCCAGTCCGGCAGGGCGGCGGCCAGGTCGGCGACGAGGTCGAGGTCCAGCCGCTCGTCGATCACGCCCACGTAGCCGGCGACCGGATGGGGCCCCGGCTGGCGGAGGTCGACCGCGGGGGCGTAGTGGTCGGGGTCGACGCCGCTCGGGAAGCACCAGGTGCGCTCGGGGCGGCGCTGGACGACGGAGCGGTGGAGCGACCGTCCGCCGGTGAAGACGACGTCGGCCGACTTGAGGGCTTGGCGCTGGCGCAGGGTCAGCTGGGGCGGGGCGCCCTTGAACGAGGCCAGGTCGTCCATGACGTCGTAGACGAGGAGGGTGGGCGACAGGGCCTGGGCCAGGGGCAGGGCCATGGGCGTGTAGAGCCAGGCGGCCCGGTCGCCGTGGGGGCCGAGCAGCCCGGCCAGCATGGCGTCGTAGCCCGCGGCCCGGGGATCGGAGAAGCACACGTGGCCCTCGGGACCGGGGACCTCCAGCCAGACCCGCCGGACGTCGCCGTGCTGCTCGGTGCACAGCCTCGCCTCGTCCAGCCCGTCCACCGCCATCGGCTCTTCGACGAACCACGTCGCCCGCCGGCCGGACGCCAGCCGCGAGATCAGGTGCTGGGGACGCTGCCAGACGAACGTCCAGCGGAGGTGGGAGAGAACGACCAGCTCGCCGGGGATGCCCGGCGCAGGCGCCGGGCGCGATCGTGACTCGGGGGTCGACGTTCCTGCGGTGTGCATCGCGTGCTACTCCTGTTCCTTCCGCCGACAGTCAGGTGTGCACGCACGTGCGGGTCGGCTGCTCCGGCTGACTGTTCAACCCCGTGCTGTCCTATCCAGCGGGGTTGATTCCAAACCCGTCACCCAGGGCGGGGTCGGCGGTGCCCACCTTGCGGACGAGGGACAGGTGGCCGCCGAAATAGCCACCCAGCGTGGCCATTACCCCACCGGCGATGCCGAGCGCCACGCCGGTCCAGTGCCGGCCCCGCCGGCGGGCCAGCCACGACGAGGCGTAGAGGACGGTGGCGGTCGAGTTGACCCCCACGTGGACCACCCCGACCCTGCGGGCCCCACCGGACGTCGCCTGCCACTCGGCCAGCCCGGTGGCCACCAGGGTGTGGCCGAACCAGCTCCCCCGCAGGGCATCCTGGCGGGGCCCGGTGAGCAGGGCGCCGGCCGCGCGCGACAGCCGGTCGGCGGGGCCGTCGAGCCGGGAATCCTCTTCGATGCGCCGCAGGGAGCCGGTGAGCCAGGGTGGCGCAGTCTGGCCGGGCGGGGCCTGCCCGTTGTGGCCGGCGGCCCGGCGTGTCGCTTCGATCCGGCGCTGCTACCCGTCCCCAGCCAGCGGGAAACGGGGAAGGCGGCCGTCGTGGGCCAGGGCCTGCAGGTCGGCGAGCACGGGACCGGGGGCGACCCGGCGGTCCCGCACCAGGCCCGGCAGGACGCGGAGCATCTTGGCGACGGTCCGGCGGGCGGCCGGGGTGTTGCCGGCCTCGACCAGGCCCTGGCGTGTGGCGCCGATCGCGTCCCGGAGCGGCAGCCGCAGCCACGATCGCAGGAGGGTGTTCCCCAGCTCCTGGGCGGCGCGCGCTTCGGGGTTGCGGACGGGAGACGGATGGTGGACGGCGACGACGTCCTCCACGTAGCTCAGGCCCCAGCCATGGGCGGCGAGGTCCATGGCCAGCAGCGTCTCCTCCCCTCCGAAGCCGGCCAGCTCGTGGAAGCCGCCCACCTGCTGGAACGCCTCCCGCCGGACGATCGCGGCACAGGCCAGGAAGCCGAGGACCGGCACGCCGGGGAGGGAGGGGTCAGGCGCCAGCGGCCCCGTGGCCATGGCCTCGGAGATGGGGTCGACCCGCCGGCCCGGACCGACCAGCACCTTGGCCGTGATCAGAGCCAGGCGCGGGTGGCGGTCGAACAGGCCGGCGGCGGTGGCGAGGGACCCCGGCGTCCACCAGGAGTCGTCGTCGGCGAAGGCCACGTACGGCCCATCGACGGACTGCACGCCGAGGTTCCGGGCGCTGGACCCGCGAGGACGGTCCAGGCGCACCAGGACGGCGTCCGGGTGGTCGCGCCGCACGGCGGCAGCCGTCCCGTCGGTCGAGGCGTTGTCGACCACGACCAGCTGCGGCCGCTCGGGCAGCGCAATGAGCTCGCCCAGGGTGTTGAGCAGCTCCGAACACCGGTTGTAGGTGGCCACGACCACGGCCACCCGTCCGTCGGTCATCCCGTCCTCCCTGCCAGCTCGCCCAGGAGGGCCACCGTCTCCAGGTCCTCGTGGGCCAGGTGCTGGAGCATGACGCGTTGCACGCCCGCCTCCTCCATGTCGGCCAGCCGCGCCGCGGCCTGGTCCACGGTGCCGACCACCCACTCCTCGCCGCGCTCGTCGAGCCAGGCGTCCTCCGGGCCCGTGTCTCCCCGCTTGGCCATCACCACCCGGGCCCGGCTGGAGAGCTCCTCCTTGTCCCGTCCCACCACGCAGCCGGTCATCACCGAGAAGACGAGGTGGGCCGGGTCACGGCCGGCCCGCTCCCAGGCCTTCTCCACGACCGCCCGGCGTCCGGCGGCCACCTCGGGCGGGGCGAAGACGGTGTTGTACTCGTCGGCCCAGCGGGCGGCGACGGCCACGCTGCGGGCCCCGCCGCTCCCGCCCACGATGAGGTTGGGATGGGGCCGGGTGACCGGCTTGGGCAGGGCGTCGAGCCCCTCGACGGTGTAGTGGCGGCCCGAGAAGTCGAACGCTCCCTCGGTCCACGACCGGTGGACGATCTCCACCTGCTCCTCGAGGATGTCGAGTCGCCCCTGCACCGGCGGGAACGGGAACCCGTACGCCCGGTGCTCCGGCTCGTGCCAGCCGGCGCCGATGCCGAGCTCGGCCCGGCCCCCCGAAACGTGGTCGACGGTGGCCACCATCTTGGCCAGTACCGACGGGTGCCGGAAGGTGGCGGGTGACACCATGGTCCCCAGCCGGATCCGCTCGGTCGACGCGGCCAGGCCGGCCAGGGTGGCCCAGGCGTCCAGCGAGCCCCGATCCGTTCGGCCGATCACCGAGAGGTAGTGGTCGGACCGGAACAGCGCCTCCAGCCCGGCCTCCTCGGCGGCACGGGCCAGGGCGACCCACTGGTCCCAGGTGACGTCCTCCTGGCCCTCGACCATCAGGCAGATGCGCATCCCCGCGTCCCTTTCCCACTTCGACCGGGGCCCACGTCCGCACGGAGGAGAGTGGGCCGTAAGGGATTTGAACCCCTGACCTCCTGCGCGTCATGCAGGCGCTCTGCCAACTGAGCTAACGGCCCTCGGAACAGGAGACTACCGCGGCTCGGCCGGCGCGAAGCCCTGGCGCAGGGTGTTCTCGCTGACGGTGCGGGGCTCGACGAACTGCAGGAGGTAGTCGGGGCCGCCGGCCTTGGACCCGATGCCGGACAGGCCGTAGCCCCCGAACGGCTGGCGGCCGACGACCGCCCCGGTGATGGCCCGGTTGACGTACACGTTCCCGGCCCGCAGCCCACCGGCGGCGTGGCGGATGTGGGCCGGCGACCGGGAGACCAGTCCGGCGGTGAGGGCGTACTCGGTGTCGTTGGCCAGGGCCAGGGCCTCGTCGAAGGAGCGGGCCCGGAAGACGCTGAGCACGGGCCCGAAGATCTCCTCGGTGGCCAGCCGCCCTCCCGGGCGCACGCCGGACACGATCGTCGGCCCCACGAAGTACCCGTCCCCGGGCACGTCGTCGCGGGCCAGGACCACCTCGCCCTCCTCGGGGGCCAGGTCGACGTAGGACCGGACGCGGGCGTGGGCCTCGGCGTCGATGAGGGGGCCGACGTCGACCGCCATCTCCCGGGGATGGCCGACCCGCAGCAGGCGGGTGGCGCCCACCAGCCGCTCGAGGAGCTCGTCGTACACGTCGTCGAGGACGATGAGGCGGGAGCAGGCCGAGCACTTCTGTCCGGCGTAGCCGAAGGCGGAGGTCACGGCGATCGGCACCGCCTGGTCCAGGTCGGCGTCGGCGTCCACCACCAGGGCGTTCTTGCCGCCCATCTCGGCGATCACCCGCTTGACGTGGCGCTGGCCCGGGCGGGCCGTGGCCGCCTTTTCCACGATGCCGAGGCCGACCGGCTTGGAGCCGGTGAAGGCGACGAAGGACACGTCCGAATGCTCGACCAGGTAGGCCCCCACCTCCTCCCCCAGCCCGGGCAGGAAGCCGAGGACGCCGTCCGGCAGCCCGGCCGCGGTCAGGGCCTCGACCAGCCTGGCGGCCACGGCCGGGGTCTGCTCGGCCGGCTTCAGGAGCACCGCATTGCCGGCGACCAGGGCGGCGGTGACCATGCCGGTGGGGATGGCCAGCGGGAAGTTCCACGGGGAGATGACCACGCCGATGCCCCGGGCCTGGTAGCGCAGGACGTTGTGCTCCCCGGGCGGCGAGTGCACCGGGCCGCCGGCGTCGAGGCGGAGGGCCTCGCGGCCGTAGTACTCGCAGAAGTCGATGGCCTCGCACACGTCGGCGTCGGCGTCGCGCCACGGCTTGCCCGCCTCGAAGACCTCCAGGGCGGCGAGGGAGGTGCGGCGGGCCCGCATCCACTCGGCGGCCCGGAACAGCACGCCGGCCCGTTCCCCGGCCGTGGCCCGCCGCCACGCCGGCCAGGCCCGGCGGGCCGCTTCCAGGGCCGCCTCGGCCTCCGCCGGTCCGCAGCGGGCCGAGCGGGCCACCGTGGTAAACGGGCAGGCCGGGTCATAGGACTCGATGTCCCCCGCGGTGGTGACCGGGGCGCCCCCGATCACTGCGGGCACGTGGTGGCCCAGCCCGTGCCCCGCCACCTCCTCGACGGCGGCGGCCATGGCCGCCCGCACCGTCGTCCGGCGCCACTCCCCGACCGGCTCGGGGTCGTACCCGCCGGGATCCCGGGGGTCGGTGGCCACGCGGCGGGCGGCCGGTTCCCGCTCGGGCAGGGCGTCGACCTCGGGCGGAGCCAGGAGGTCGTCGAGGTCCTGGCCCTCCACGAACCGGCGGCGGACGAAGCTCTCGTTGGCCGTGTTCTCCAGCAGCCGGCGCACGAGGTAGGCCATGCCCGGGACCAGCTCGCCCACGGGCGCGTAGACCCGCAGCCGCAGGCCCATCTTGCGCACCGCGGCGTGCAGCGGCTCGGCCATCCCGTACAGCAGCTGGATCTCGTAGCCGTTGTCGGGGATGCCGACCGAGCGGGCGTACTCGACCGCGTAGGCCAGCGAGCGCAGGTTGTGGGTGCCGAAGGCGGCCCGCACGGTCCCGTGGTTGTCGTGGAGCAGGCGGGTGCAGCGCTCGTAGTTGGCGTCGGTCTGGACCTTCTCGGCGAACACCGGCACCGGCCAGCCCTCGGCCTCGGACAGCACGGTCTCGGTGTCCCAGTACGCCCCCTTGACCAGCCGGACGGTGACGGGCCGCTCTCGGGGGCGGCCGGTCGCCCAGGCGATCAGGTCGGCCAGGTCGTCCCGGGCGTCCTTGAGGTAGGCCTGGATGACGATGCCGGCGTCGAGGCCGGCCAGCTCCGGTTCGTCCAGCAGCTCCCGGAAGAGCTGGAGGGTGAGGTCCTTGACGTCGTAGTGCTCGGCGTCGAAGTGGACGTAGGCCCCGGCCGCCGCGGCCTCGGCCAGCACGGGCCGCAGGCGGGCCTTGGCCCCGGCCAGCCCGTCGGCTCGGGTGAGGGGGGCGTAGCGGGTGGCCAGGGCGGTGGGCTTGATGCTGGCGTTGACCCGGGGGAGGGGGCCGAGGTCGTCGCTCTCCAGATGTGGCGCGGTGGGCCAGCCGGGGGCGGCGGCCGACAGGGTCCGCAGGAGCTCCCCCACCCGGGCCGCGTAGCGGTCGGCGTCGGCCTCGGTGAGGGTCTTCTCGCCCAGCAGGTCGACGGTGAAGGCGCTCCCCTGGCCCCAGAGCCTGCGCAGGCCGGCCACCGCCTCGGCCGGCGTCTGGCCGACGATGAACTGCTCGGCCACCCGGGAGATGCTGCGCCGGGCCAGGGTGGCGGCCGCCGCCCGCCCGAGGGGCACGTGGTCGGCGAGATCGAGCCCCAGGTCGAGGACCTTGGGGACGTCCGTCCCCCCGTGCAGGTACTCGTCGAGGTGGCGCACCACGTCGTCGTCGCCCGTGGTGGCCGGGAAGACGTCGACGAAGCGGAACAGCTGGGTCTTGAACGAGGGATGCGACATGGCCCACTCGAGCATCCGCTCGCTCCACCACGACGACGAGACGATGCCCGACCGCTCCTCCCCGCCCAGCTCGGCCAGGCGCCGGGCCAGGGCGGTGGTGGCCCGGTCGAGGGCGGCCCGGTCGGCCGAGACGGACATGGTCCGAGGCTACGTGGGCCGGGGCGCTACGGAGGCGGGAGGGCCACCCGGCGCAGGGCGTCGATCACCGCGGGGACGTCGTCGGACTCGGTGGCGGCCACCAGGTCCACGGCCCGCTGGAGCAGCCCTCCCGGATGGGCCACCACCCGGCCCAGCACGGCGACCCGGCGGTCGAGGGCGTCGGCCAGGTGGGCCCGGCGGGCGGAATCGGCGGCGCCGGCCAGGGCCAGGGCCTGGTCCCACGCCTCGTTGCGGGCCACCCGGATGCTGAAGTTCAGGATCTCGTCGTCGTCGGACCCCCCCACCCGGTCGATCACGTCGAGCAGGGGCGAGAACCGGCCGATGCAGGCCCGCACCCGGGGCATCAGGGCGCCGAGGATGTGGTTGACCCGCATGAAGTCGTCGTGCAGGCCGGTGATCTCGGCGCCGGGGCACACGTCGGCCGACACCACGGCCAGGTCCAGGTTCACGTGGGCGTTGATGCCGAGCAGCAGGTGCTGCATGATCACCACTCCCTCGCCGCCGTGGGCGGCCTCGAACGCCAGCCGCCAACTGCGGGGGACGTCCCGGCCGGCCCGCCACGCCTCCAGCGGGCCCAGGTAGTTGGCGGCAAAGCGCTCGACGAACCGGTCCATGCGCTCACCGTCGTCGAACCGGCCGGCGGCCACGTGGTCCCGCACGGCCCGTGTGGTCTGGCCGTAGAGGGCGGCGAACCACCCGAGCCGGTCGCCGGCGGCCCCGGCCTCGTCCACCAGCCGGTCCAGCTGGAGGACAACCGCATCTATTCGAGTAGTGGAAATAGATGTCAGAGTCGACTACCTTTCGGTCGGTCGCAGCCAACCGATCTCGGGGGGGATCCGCATTCTCGCTTGCCGACACGTGCCGGCGCGCACGCTGGGAGTCGTGGTCCTGTCCGCCACCGTGGCCGCCGTGGGGTCGGGGCCGGTCGCGGCGGCCGACTCGAAGGCCGGATGGGCGGCGGCTGCGGTCCGGTTCGAGCCGGTGGGCGGGGGGGCGGACGGGCTGACCGTCGCCGGCACCGGCACGTACCGCGGCGCCGTGGAGGTCCGCCGCCACGGCCGGGCCCTGGCCGTGGTGAACCACCTGGGCCTGGAGGAGTACGTCCGGGGCATCGACGAGGTGCCCCCCAGCTGGCCGGCCGCCGTCCTCCAGGCCCAGGCCATCGCCGCCCGCACCTACGCGGCCCACAAGGTGGCCGGCCAGGAGGCGGCGTGGCGGGCGGTGGGTGCCGACATCTGCGCCACGCCGCGATGCCAGGTGTACCGGGGGCTGGAAGCGGAGCGGAAGGCCCAGGGCTACGGCTGGCTGGCCGCGGTCGAGGCCACCGCCGGGCGGGCGCTGCTGGCCGGCGGGCGCCCGATCATGGCCAGCTACTCGGCGACGGCCAACGGTCCGCGGGCCATGAGCCAGAACGGCGCGCTCGAGATGGCCCGGCAGGGCCGCTCGGCCACCGAGATCCTCAGCGCCTACTACGACGGCATCCGGCCCACCCAGGCTGCGGACCGGCTGCCGGCCACCATCCGCGTCGCCCTGTCCACCAGCGCCTCGACCGTGCGGATCTCCGCTGCCGTCCCGTTCCGGGTGGTCGACGGGGGCGGCACCCAGCTGGCGGCCGCGGGCGGGGCCGGCGAGTGGCGGGTCGTCACCGATGCCGGCGGCGTCCGGGTCGTCCCGCCCGAGTCGCACCAGGACGTCGATCCGGCCGGCGAACCGGTCGGAGACCCCGTGGCCGCCCGCCGCCCGGGCCGGGCCCTGACCGCCGCCAGCGTCCCCGGGGCCGGACCGGTCCGCGGCGTCACCGCGTCGCTCGCCCTGGCCCTCGTCGTGGTCGCCGGGGCGGCGGCCATCACCCTTTCCCGGCGGCGGGACGCCTAACGTCCACCGGCGTGGCCGGCAGGGTGGTGGCGGGACTGGTGCTGCTGGTCGGCCTTCTGGCCGGCCCGGGGACGGCCACGGCCGGCGGGGGGCGGCTGTCGCCCGTACAGGACCGCTACGAAGCGGGCGGGGTGGCCACGTTGGTCGGCTACACCGGCGGGCCGGCCCTGGATCCGGACCTCCTGGACGTGCCCTTCTACGCCTACCTGCGGCCCGTCGACGACGGCAGCCGGCCGGCCCTGGACGACACCGGCTGGTAAGTGGGCGAGCTGGTCCTGGCGGAGACCAGGCAGGGCGGGTACCTCCAGCTCCGGGTCAGCATCACTTTCGAGGTGCCCGACGACCTGCCCGCGGGCGAGTACGAGCTGACCTACTGCGACGACCCGTGCTCGGGCCGCTTCCTGGGCGACCTCATCCCCAGCCCGGTCAGCATCGGCGTCGACCCGATCCGGCCCGTCGTGCGGGAGTGGGCGCCCGACGATCCCGAGATCGCCAACCTGGACCCCGGCGCCCTCCTCGTCGGCCCCGGCTTCCAGACCACGGCCGAAGCCCTCCGCAACCCTCCGACCACCCTGGCCGCGCCCGCGCCCGCGCCCGTGCCCGTGACCCCCACACCGGCGCCGGCCTCCCAGCCCGACGAGGCCATGGACTGGCCGCTCCCCACCGCCCTGGTCGTGGCGTCGGCGGGCGGACCGCCCTGGTCCTGCGCCGGCGCCCGGCTCCTATCGGGGCCCGGCGGTGGCCGGCGGGCGACGATCGCACTCCCGGCGCCGTGGGCGCCGGCCGGGGATGAGCCGGCCCAGCTCCGCCGCCATCCCGGCCAGGTTGTGGGCCGCCACCCGGTGGAGGGCGTAGCGGGCCAGCTGCTCAGGCTGGTTGGCGGCCAGGGGGGAGTATCGGTCGACGTGGGCCGACACCCGGTTCCCCTTGCCCACGGTGATGTGCAGGCTGTGGGTGGGAGACACCTCCCGGAGCGACACCTGGCCCCGATGGAAGACCGCGCCCACGCGGGTGTCGCGGCGGAACCGGCCGCTCTCCTCCAGCTCCCGCAGCAGGCCGGCCGGGTCGTCGGTGGTGAAGTGGTGGGTCTTGCCCCGCTTGATCGGCTCACCGTCGGCCTCGAACGGTGAGGCCAGGCCCAGGTCGGCCAGCCGGTGCGGCACCGGCGCCGCCCCCGGCTCGGTGGGGCGGCGCACCGCCGGCCGCACCTGGTGGATCGCCCAGCCCCGCCGCACGGCCACCTTGCGCAGCTGGCGGTCGGGGTTGACCACCTCGGCCGTCCCTACCAGCTCCAGCAGCGGCAGGTCGTTGATGGAGTCGGAGTAGGCCACCGAGGCGGCCAGGTCGATCCCCGCCGCCTCGGCGCGGATCTCCACCGCCTCGGCCTTGGCCGAGCCCTGGAGGAGGGAGCCGGCCAGCCGGCCGCTGTAGCGCTCCTCGTCGTCCACCTCGGCCGTGGTTCCGAGGCCGTCGGTCATGCCCAGGCCCTGGGCGACGATCTCGGCCAGCTCGGCCGGCGCCGCGGTGGCCACGAAGGTGAGGGTGCCGGCGGCCCGGTGGCTCTCGATGAGCTCGAACAGGTCGGGGTACACCTGGGGCACGATGCGCTCGTCGGCGATCTCCCGGGCCAGGGCCCGCAGCTCGGGCCGGTGCTTGCCGGTCACGAAGGAGAGAGCGGCGTCCTGGGACGTCTGCACCCGGGGCGGGTTGGACGGGCTGGCCCGCAGCACCAGCCGCTTCCACGCGAAGGACAGGAGGTCGGCCCGGCCGTAGAAGTGCCGGCGCTGGAGCCCCTGGGCCAGCAGGTAGAGGCTGGAGCCCGGGATGAGGGTGTCGAGGCCGAAGAAGGCGGCACGCTGGCCCGTCGGCTGCGATGCCGGTGGAGGCCCCTTCGGTTCGGGGGCGAAGAACGAGATGGCCATGCGGAAAGATCCCTTCGTGAAAGGTGCGACACCTGCGGCTGTTCCTCGTGGTACTCACCCGCAGTGGGGACGAGGTGCCGTTGAGTGGCTCTGGAAGGACCTTACCAGGCCGGCCCCCCACCTCGTGATTCATTTCACAAGGGAACCGGGACCGGCCCGCGGCGCTCAACCGGCGTGCAGCTCCAGCAGGGCGTAGGTCGGCGGGCGGGCCTCGGTGGCGCTGCGGCAGGCCAGCTGGCGGGGCTCCTCGGCCGCGCCGACCCTCACCCGCACGTCGTAGCTCCGGCCCCCCGGCCCGGCGAAGCGCACCTGGACCACCCCCCTGCCCTCCCGCCGGACGGCGATGACCAGCAGGTCGTCGACCCCGACCAGGCGCTCCTGGCGGCGGAGGAAGTACTCGGCCGCCTGGGCGGCGAACGGCTCACCGGCCCGGCCCCGGTAGTTGTCGAGGTCGATCACCCCCCGTCGGTAGCCGTCCACCACCCGCTCGCCGTCCTCGGGCGACAGCCGGCCGAAGTACAGGCCGTGGGGCAGGCACACCAGGTTGCCGGCGAAGCGGTCGCCCCCGAAGTGCGACGACTCCCAGACCAGCCCGTCGGCTCGGGCTTGGAGGGCCCGGGACACGGGCCGGCCCAGGTTGGCGCAGCACTGGTCGTGGCGGCCGTTGGTGCAGACGAGGAACAGCGGGGCCCGCCGGGGCGTGCCGAATCCGAGAGGCCGCCCCTCCCGCAGGGGCGAGAAGTCGACCTCCAGCAGCTCGTCCACGTCGCGCACGAGCCGCTCCTCGATCCAGCGCCAGTGGCGTCCGGAGTGGGCGACGAAGACCTGGCGGGAGCGGTCGGTGGGACGCACCGCCCGGCGCACCAGGAGCACCCGGAACCCGTGCTCGGACGACAGGGCGGCCAGCCCGTCGGACAGGCGGGTCGGCAGGCCGCTCTCGTGCAGGGCCACCGGGCCCCAGGCCCCGGGGTGCTCGATCAGCACCCAACTGCGCACCAGCGACGCCGTGGCCTGGAGCGGCTCGCCGTGGGCCAGCGAGACCGCCGAGCAGACGGGATCAGGCAACGGCGACGATTTCCAGCAGTCCCTCGGCCACCAGCCGCCGGACGAGGACCAGCCGGCTGGGCCCGTCGAGAAGGTCGCCCAGGTCGCCGACCAGGAACGCCACCCCCGGGCCGCCGGGCGAAGCGGCCCACGGACCGGCCATGCGGCCCATGGCCGGGCGCAGGCCGGCCGGCATGTGCAGCTCCTTGCCGCCCAGGAGCACGGTGAGGGTGTCACCCTCGTCGACCAGGTGGCAGACCGAGCCCTCGCGCCGGCGCACCGTGGAGGCGTCGTCGAGGCGGTCGAGCATGCCCAGCTGGGCCAGCTGGCCGGCGAGGACGGGCGGGCGGGCGGCCAGGAACTTGCGGCTGGTGGTGGCGGCCACCGCCTCGCCGTCGACCCCGTCCAGCCACTTCCGCAGCCGGGCCACCGCCTCCTCGACCCCCGCGGCCACGGCCGTGCCCGCCGCCTCTGAGCCGGCGTAGCCCGCGGGCAGGGCCTGGCGGAACGCCGGCTCCTCGGCGATACCGGCCACCAGGTCCCGCACCACGTCGTACCAGGTGGTGGTCAACACGCCGATCGTCAGGTGGGCGGACAGATCCTCCTGGGCCCGGGCCGAGTGCAGGAAGCCCCGGGGCACGTACAGGCAGTCCCCCGCGGCCAGCTCCACCGACAGGATCGGGTCGCCGGCGTCGTCCGCAGTCCCCTTCCACGGCTGGGACGGGAGCGGGTCGACGAGGACCGGCTCGTGGATGGTCCACGCCTTGGTGCCGGCCAGCTGGAGGACGAAGACGTCGTGGCTGTCGTAGTGGACGCCCAGCCCCCGCGACCCGGCCGGGGTGATGTAGGCGTTGGCCTGGACGGCGTGGGACAGCTCCAGCTCGAGCGCCCGGCAGAAGCGGGTCAGGGGCGGGGACGAGCGCTGCAGGCCCTGGAACACGAGGGTGGCCCCGCCCCGGAACTCGTCGAAGATGCGGCCGGGGTCGCCCACGCCCGACACGTTCTGGCCCCCGACCCGGGCCGTGCGGGTGTAGCGCGAGGGCTCGAGGGGCTTGCCCTCCTTGACCAGCCGGAACGCCGGCAGCCGTGGCGACGACGAGGCGACGTACCGGTCGACGTCGTCCAGGGAGAACAGGTCGGCGAACGCGTTCGTGTCGGCGCCGGCCCGGTGGAGTGGCGCCCGCGTCCAGTCGCGCTCGAGGAAGGCCCGGGCGTCGCCGACGCACCGGGCCAGGGCGCTCCTAGCCGTCGGTTCCGTCGACGTCGGCGCCGTCGGTGCCGTCCGAGTCGGCGTCGGTGCCGTCGCTGTCGGTCGCGGGGGCGTCGCCCTGGTCGGACGTGTCGGTGACGTCACCGGTGTCGGTGCCGTCGGACGCCGGGGCGTCGGTGGTGTCGGCATCGCCCTGCATCCGGGTGCTCTGCACGCCCCGGGTGGTGATGATGTCGTCGTCGGTCAAGCCTGTCAGGAGATCAGCCATGGCGGCACTATAAGCCGCCGCCGGCCGGCCTCAGGGCAGGGTGACCGTACCTCCCAGGACCAGCACGTTGCCGAGGATGGCGGTGTTGACGGCAGTGGGCGACGAGGTGCCGCTGGAGCCCGAGGGCCCCGTGGGGGCGGACAGCCCGGTCAGCGAGCGGGGGCCGGACAGCGACGAGCTGGTGGCCGGACCGGTGCGGCCGGAGTTGCTCGACGAGGACCCCGCGGTGCTCACGCCCGAGTTCCCCGACGTGGCGACCGGCATGGCCGAAAGGATCGACGCCCCGCCCGAGCCGCCGCCGGCCGATGCGCTGCCCACGCCCGAACCGCCGGTGGCGTTGACCAGGCCGCCCGGCCCGAGGAGGGCCACCAGGTTGATCACCGAGCCGCCGCCGGCGGTGACCGGCACGGCCACGCCGGCCGGGCCGCCACCGCCGCCGGCCGAGGCCGCAATGGTGTCGTTGGCGGCCACGCCCGTGCCGCCGGAGAGGGCCGCGGCATTGGAGCCGGCGCCGCTGTTGGCCGCCGAGTCGGCGCCGCCCGCGGCCAGGGCCGCACCGGTGGAGCCGGACGAGCCGGTGTTGCCGGTGGAGACGGGACCGCCGACCGCGGTGGCCGAGCCCAGGATGGCCGAGTTGGTGGCGGTGGGCGCGGCGGTGGCCGAGCCGGTGGCCCCGGTCGTCCCGGAGTCGCCCGACCCTGCCGTGGGCTGGGCCGCGGCCGTGGATGCGGCCGAACCGGTGTCGCCGGTGTTCGTGCTGCCCGACTGGGCGGTGGCCGCCCCGGAGTTGCCGGACTTGGCCGTGGGGTTGACGGTCACGGTGGACGCGCCGCCGCTGCCGCCGTTGGCCGTGCCTGTGGCCACACCGCTGCCGCCGGTGCCCGTGACCACCTGGGCGCCGGCCGGGCCGGTGGCCAGGAACAGGCCTGCCGCCAGCAGGAGAGAGCCCACGGCCGCCACCGGGCCGCGCCGCCGAGGCGCCCCCGGCCGGCCGGGATGCGCCGAAGTTCTGGGAAGCACCGTCACGTTCACCTCGTCGCTGCCATTGGGTTCACCGCCATGGGGAAGTCCGCAAACCGCTGATCCTAACAACCTGGCCGGCTTACGCCACGCCCCGCCGCCAGGAGGCGGGGACACCCGGGGCGGGAAGGCCATACTGAGGGCGTCTCGACGCGGGAGAGAGCCTATGCGCTACAAGCTTTTGGGCCGCAGCGGCCTTCGAGTCTCCGAGGTGGCCCTCGGCGCCATGACCTTCGGCACGGACTGGGGCTGGGGGGCGGACAAGGACGAGTCCCGCGCCATCTTCGACGCCTACGCCGAGGCCGGCGGCAACTTCATCGACACCGCCAACCGCTACACCAACGGCACCTCCGAGCACTTCGTGGGCGACTTCGTCGGTGGCGACCGCGAGCACTTCGTGGTCTCGACCAAGTACACCCTCAGCCGGGACGGCGGGGACGCCAATGCCAGCGGCAACCACCGCAAGAGCCTGGTCGAATCACTGGAGACCAGCCTGCGGCGGCTGCGGACGGACTACGTCGACATCTACTGGGTGCACATCTGGGACCCGTGCACGCCCGTCGACGAGATGATGCGGGCCCTCGACGACCAGGTCCGCCTGGGCAAGGTGCTCTACACCGGGATCTCCGACGCTCCGGCGTGGGTCATCGCCCGGGCCAACACCCTGGCCGAGGAGCGGGGCTGGACCCGGT
>JBOGIE010000031.1:0-16112 GCA_050742435.1 Acidimicrobiales bacterium
GGGCGGCTCCGGCAGGAAGGAGACCTCGGCACCTCCGGCGGGCGGCGGGGCGGGCGCGGGCGCGGGCACGGCGAAGGTCGACGTGGCCGGCGGCCGGCGCGGCTCATCGGGGGGCAGCAGGTCGGCCCCATTCAGCTCGACCTCGGCCTCGTCCAGGTGGATGCCCTCGTCGGAGAGGCGCGTGCGCACGCCGTCGATGAGGTCCTCGCTGAGCTCGACGTGCTCCAGCACGGCCATGACGTCGTCGACGCTGAGGGCCCCCCGCGCCCGGCCCTGGGCCAGAAGGCGGTTGAACTCCGCCTCTGACACTCCCGCCGGTGGCGTGAGCGCATTGCTGCTCTGGCTCATGCTTCCACCTCGAAACGGTCGACGAGCCAGCGTACCAACCTGCCGGTCGCGTCGATGCCGGTCCCCTGCTCCCGCAGCTCGCCGATGGCCAGCTTGAGCCAGGCGACATCCTCGGTGAGCTCCCCGGTGCGGCGGGCCTCGGCCTCCAGCTCGGCGATCACCCGGTTGGCCGCCTCCTCGGCCAGCCGGGCCAGCACGTCGTCGGTGGCGGCGTCCGGCTCTTCGACCGCCAGCCGGCGCAGCAGCGACGCCACGTCGGGGTCGGCCCCATCCCGGCCGGCCTGGTCGACCGCCTGGGCCAGGGTGGTGGCCGAGCAGAGGGCCCGATAGCCGGCCAGGACCACGGGGTCGGCGAACAGGGCCTCGTGGAGGGAGTCGGCCACCTCCTCCGGGCGGTGCACGGCCAGGCGCAGGGCCTCCACCTCGGGCCCCTCGGGGCGACGGGGCGGGGCGCTGGCCCGCACCGGCCGGTGCTGATGGACGGCGCGTTGGAGCTCGTCCACCGGCATGTCCAACACCGTGGCCAACCGGCCCACGTACTCGTTCCGGGTCATCTCCGACGGGTGCTCGCGGATGAGGGCCAGCGCCGCCCCGGCCGCCGACGCCTTGCCCCCGGGCGTGCGCACGTCGGAGCGGGCCAGGAGCCGGTCGATCCGGAAGGAGAGGAAGGGCCGGGCCCCCTTGACCGCGGCCTGCAGGGAGGCCGGGTCACGGGTCGACAGCTCGCCCGGGTCCGTCCCCGCCGGCAGGTCGGCCACGGCCAGGTCCAGCTCGTACCGGCGCTCCCACTCGTAGAACTTCTCGGCCGCGTTCTGGCCGGCGGCGTCGGCGTCGTAGGCCAGCACCAGCCGGCGGGCGAAGTTCTTGAGCATGCGGATGTGGTCGTCGGACAAAGCCGTCCCACACGTGGCCACGCCCGTGCGGATTCCGGCCCGGGCCAGCCCGATTACGTCGGTGTAGCCCTCGCAGACCACCACCTCCCCCACTTCGACCACCGCCGACTTGGCCCAGTTCAGCCCGTACAGGACCCGGCTCTTGGAGTACAGGGGTGTCTCGGGCGAGTTGCGGTACTTCGGCCCCGGGTCTGCGCCGCCCTCGAGCCGGCGGCCCCCGAAGGCCACCGGGTCGCCCCGGACGTCGAAGATGGGGAACAGGATCCGGCCCCGGAAGAAGTCTTGGAGCCGGTCCCGCTTGTTGACGAAGCCCAGCCCGGTGTCGCGGGCCACCTCGGGCGTCAGCCGCAGGGCCCGGGACAGGTCGTCCCACCCCTCGGGCGACCACCCCAGGCGGTAGGCCCGGACGACCTCCCCGTCGTACCCCCGGGAGCGGAGGTAGGCGCGGGCCGGCTTGGCGTCGGACCCGTTCAGCAGCCGCTCGTGGTACCAGTCGACGGCCCGGCCCATGACCTCCACCAGCCGCGCCCGGCGGGACCGCTCCTCGGAGACGGCCGCGGTGTCGTAGCGGACCTGGATGCCGGCCCGGGCGGCCAGCCGCTCGACCGCCTCGGCGAAGTCGACGTGCTCGACCTCCCGCACGAAGGTGATGACGTCGCCCCCGGCCCCGCAGCCGAAGCAGTAATAGAGGCCTTCCTCGGCGTTGATCGAGAACGAGGGGGTCTTCTCGGCGTGGAACGGGCACAGCCCCTGCCACCGCCGCCCGGCCCGTCTGAGGGCGATGTGCTCCCCGGCCACGGCCACGAAGTCGGTGGCCGACCGGACCCGCTCGATGTCCTCGGCCAGGATGCCCATTACCCGGCGACGGTAGTGGGAAGGGGAGTTCCATGACTGACGCAGTGGTGGTAGGGGCGGGGCACAACGGGCTGGTGGCGGCCAACCTGCTGGCCGACGCCGGCTGGGACGTGGTGGTCCTCGAGGCCCAGCCCGAGCCGGGCGGCGCCGTCCGCTCCGGGGAGCTGACCCTTCCGGGGTGGACGAACGACCTGTTCAGCGCCTTCTACCCCCTGGCCGCGGCCTCGCCGGTGCTGCGCGACCTCGACCTGGGCGCCCACGGCCTGCACTGGCGACGGGCGCCGGCGGTCCTGGCCAACCCCACTCCGGACGGGCGCTGTGCGGTCCTGTCCACCGACCTGGACGAGACGGCCCGGTCGCTGGACACCTACGCCCCCGGCGACGGCGACGCCTGGCGCCACCTCTACGGCCTCTGGGAACGGGTCGGGGACCGCTTCGTCGACGCCCTCCTCGCCCCTTTCCCCCCGCTGCGCCACGTCCTCCCCCTGATCCTGCGCATCGGTGGCCCGGCCGCCATCATGCGCTTCGCCCGCCATCTGGCCCTGCCCGTGCGCCGGATGGCCGAGGAGACCTTCGCCGGCGAGGGGGGCGGGCTGCTGCTGGCCGGCAACAGCCTCCACACCGACCTCCCCCCGGAGGCGGCGGGAAGCGGCATGTTCGGCTGGCTCCTGGCGTCGCTCGGCCAGCAGGTCGGCTTTCCGGTGCCCGAGGGCGGGGCCGGCCAGCTGACCGCGGCCCTGGTCCGTCGCCTGGAGTCCCGGGGTGGGCAGGTGGTCTGCAACGCCCGGGTCACCAAGGTCGAGGTCCGGGACGGCCGGGCGACCGGCGTGGTGACCGAGGACGGGACCGCGGTCACCGCCACCCGGGCGGTGCTGGCCGACGTCGTGGCGCCCGGCCTGTTCCTGGACCTGGTCGGCCCCGCCCACCTGCCCCCGGGCTTCGTCGACGACATGGGCCGCTTCCAGTTCGACTACGGCACGGTCAAGGTCGACTGGGCCCTGGACGAGCCCATCCCCTGGTCGGCCGAAGCGGTGGCCGCGGCGGGCACCGTCCACCTGGCCGACAGCCTCGACCACCTCACCATGTACACGGCCGAGCTGGCCACCCGCCGCATTCCCAGCGACCCGTTCCTCATCGTCGGCCAGATGACCACGACCGACCCGAGCCGGTCGCCGGCGGGGACGGAGACGGCGTGGGCCTACACCCACGTCCCCCAGGACGTCCGGGGCGACGCCGGGGGCGACGGGCTCAAGGGCACGTGGGACGACGACGAGACCGACCGCTTCGCCGACCGCATCGAGGCCCGGATCGAGCGGTACGCCCCCGGCTTCCGGGGCCTCATCGGCGCCCGCCACGTCTTCACCCCCCGCACGCTGTCCGAGGCCAACGAGAGCCTGGTCGGTGGGGCGGTCAACGGGGGCACCGCCCAGCTGCACCAGCAGCTGGTCTTCCGTCCCGCACCCGGGCTGGCCCGGCCCGAGACTCCCGTCCCCGGCCTCTACCTGGCCTCGGCCTCCGCCCATCCCGGAGGTGGGGTGCACGGGGCCCCGGGAGCCAACGCCGCCCGGGCCGCCCTGGCCGCCGACCGCCTCCGCCGGATCCTCGGTGCGCCGCGAGCCGCTCTGGAACGCGGTCGGGCCATCGAACTCAGGCGCTGACCTCGTCCCGCCGGGGCACCGTCCTCACCATGCCCGCCGTCTACCCACGGGCGGTTGGCGCCTACCCCTTGCCCGGCGCCGGCCTGGATCGCCGGCGGGGCAGGGGCCCCCGCCGGCACGCGACGGGCGCGGTCCGAAGGACCCGGGTGCCCGGCGCCAGAGACATCGGCGGGGGTCGGGGCGTCAGCCCCGAGCCCCGCCCGTGAAGTTCCAGGTGGCCAGGCGGACGGTCGGCACGTGGTAGGTACCGTCGAACAGCCGGGCGTCGTTCCCCACGCCCAGGACGTTCCCCGGGCGGAGGGCCTCGACGTAGGACTGGGTGAAGCGCAGGTTGGGCACCCCGCCCACCACCTCGCCCCCCTCGATGAGGAACGTCCCGTTCCGGGTTAGCCCGGTGACCACCTGCGTCTTGGGGTCGAGGATGCGGGTGTACCAGAACTCCGTCACCAACAGCCCCCGCTCGACCGACCCGATCAGCTCTTCGGGCGACCGGGTCCCCGCGGCCAGGAACAGGTGGGTGGCGATCCCGCCCGAGTGGCCCCCGCCCAGCCCGTGGCCCGTGCTCTCCGTGCCCGCCTTGGCCGCCGTCCGCCGGTCGTGGCAGAGGGCCGTGGACACCCCGTCCTTGACCAGATCCACGCGCCGCTTAGGGGTGCCCTCGCCGTCGAACCCCCGGCTGATGGCCCGGGGGTCGATGGCGTCGTCCCAGATGGTGACGGACGGGTCCAGCTGCGCCGCCCCGAGCTCGACGAACGAGCGGCCCTCCTCGAACGTCCGGGCGTTGAACCCGTCCCGCAGGAACTCCAACATGTTGGCCAGGCACGACGGCTCCAGCACCACCTCGTAGCGCCCGGGGTCGATGTCGACCAGGTCGTCGCCCCGCCTGGCCTTCTGGGCCGCGGTGCGGCCCGCGGCCGAACCGTCGATGTCGGACAGCCGGCTCGAGCTCTGCCAGCCCCGGCCGTCCGACCTGGCCGTGCGGTGGATGGCCTCGATGGTGGCCGAGCTGGTCCGGCCGGTCAGCCGCTGGCCGGCCGAGTTGGCGTAGGCCGAGAACGACCCGTTGGAGTCGCAGAAGCCGGCGGCCCGGAGCTCGGGGCCTCCGGCGTCGACGAACTGGCGCACCACCTGGGCCCGCTGGGCGGGGTCGGCGTAGTGGGTGTGCTCGTCGTAGGAGTGGGTCTGCGGTGCGGGCGCGGGCGGCGCCAGCCCGGGCCACTCGGGGTCGACCGCCCGCATCGAGGCCGCGGCCAGGGCCTGGTCCACCAGCCGCTCCAGTCCCTCGTCGTCCGGACGGTCGGTGCTGGCCGACGCCACCCGCCCGCCCAGCGACACCCGCACCCGGGCGCCCACGTAGTCGGACGCCACGTTCTGGTGGATGAAGGAGTTGGCGAACCGGGTGAGCGCCGACCGCCCCGCCCGTGAGCTGGCCTCGGCATCGGCCCGGTCGCCGACCAGCTCGACCAGCCGATCGCAGATCTCCACCGGATCGTTCACCGGCTGCGCACCCCCACCCGCACGCCGCGGAACCGGCCGGGGACGGCGGGATGGCCGGTGTGGCCGTACTGCTGGGGCTGGCCCTTGCCGCAGTTGGGCGTGCCCCAGAACACCCACTCGTCCGGCCCGCCCAGCATGTCGAGCGACCCCCAGAACTGCGGCGTGATCCCCGTGTAGGTGGGGTTGCGCAGCAGGCGCCCGAGCTTGCCGTTCTTCACCTCGTAGCCGACCTCGCAGCCGAACTGGAAGTTCAGCCGCTTGTCGTCGATCGACCACGACCGGTTGGTCTCCATGTAGATGCCGTCGTCGGTGGCGGCGATCATCTCCTCCAGCGACGAATCCCCCGGCAGGATGCCCACGTTCGTCATGCGCACCATGGGGAGGCGGTTCCACCCGTCACCCCGCACCATCCCGCCCGGCGGGAGGCCGGCCACGTGCGCAGAGTCCCGCCCCGAGAGCACGCCCACCCAGGTCCCCTCCTTGACGATGTCGACCCGCTGGGCCGGGGTGCCCTCGTCGTCGTAGCCGAAGCTGCCGAGGGCGCCGGGCAGGGTGGCGTCGGCGGTGATGTTCATGAGCTCCGACCCGTACCGCAGCGTTCCCAGCCGGCCCAGGTCGAGGAACGAGGTGCCTGCGAAGGCCGCCTCCCACCCGAGGATGCGGTCGAGCTCGATGGCATGGCCGACCGACTCGTGGATCTGGAGGGCCAGCTGCTCCCGCCCGAGGACGAGGTCGGTCGTGCCGGAGGGGCACTCGGGCGCCGACAGCAGCTCGACCGCCTCCTCCCCCACCCGCTGGGCGTTGCCGGCCAGGTCGGCGGCCCGGATCATCTCGTACCCGCGCGTGCCCCAGATGCCCCCGATCCCGCCGTAACTCCGGCGCTGGGTCTCCACCTCCCCCACCGCGGTGGCCTCCATGGACGTCCCACACTCAACGAGATGCTGCGAGATGCGGTGTCCCTGGGACGACACGAACCACTTCTGGGTGTCCCAGGCGTGCATGTAGGCCATGGCCACGCCCACGCCCGGGACGCCCTTCATGGTGGCGGTGACGTCGACGAGGAGGTCGCCGCGCTCCGAGAGGGCGACGTCGAACGGGTGCTCCTCCCAGCCCGAGTCCCAATGGGCCTGGGCCGCGCCCACGTCGGCCAGCTGCAGAGGCGGCCCCGGCACCAGGCCGGAGGCCCGGGCGATGGCCGCCGCCTCCTCCCCCGCCCGGCGGGCGGCGGTAAGCGAGGACTCGGGCGTGGCGAAGAACCCCCACGACGATCCCAGCAACGCCCGCACCCCCACCCCGGCCGACTCGTTCTGCGACAGCCCCTCGAGCACGCCGTTGCGGGCCGACAGCCCCTCGGTGGACGTCACCATGGCCCGAGCGTCGGCGTACGTCGCCCCCGCGGCCAAGGCGCCCTCGACCGCCGCCTCGGCGAGCTCGAACACCTAGCCGGCGGCGAGGATGGCTTGGGCGGCGGCCAGCCGGGCGATGGGCACCCGGAACGGCGAGCAGGACACGTAGTCGAGCCCGGCCTGGCTGAACAGGTTGATGGACTCGGGGTCGCCTCCGTGCTCGCCGCACACGCCGAGCTTGAGCCCGGCCTTGGCGTCCCGGCCCCGCTGGGCGGCGATCTTGACCAGCTCGCCCACGCCGGCGGCGTCGATGGTCTCGAACGGGTTGCGCTTGAGCAGCCCCTGTTCCAGGTAGGCGGGCATGAGCCGGGCCTCGACGTCGTCCCGGCTGAACCCGAACGTCATCTGGGTGAGGTCGTTGGTGCCGAAGGAGAAGAAGTCGGCCTCCTCGGCGATCTCGTCGGCCCGCAGGGCGGCCCGGGGCGTCTCGATCATGGTGCCGATGGTGACGTCCACGCCCGACGACACCCCTTCGACCGCGTCCTCGACCCACCCCCGGGCCAGGGCCAGCTCCTCCCGGCCCACGGTGAGCGGGATCATGATCTCCACCACCGGCTTGCCGCCGTCGGCCACCCGGTCGGCGGCCGCCTCCATCAACGCCCGCACCTGCATGGCGTACAGGCCGGGCTTGATCACCCCCAGCCGCACGCCCCGCACCCCGAGCATGGGGTTGAACTCGTGCCACGACTCGGCCGCCTTCAGCAGCCGGCGTTCCTCGTCGCTCAGGCTGCCGGTCTTGGCCTGCTTGATCAGGAGCTCCTCGGTGTGGGGCAGGAACTCGTGCAGCGGGGGGTCGAGCAGGCGGATGGTGACGGGCAGGCCGTCCATGGCCTCCAGCACCTCGTAGAAGTCGGCCTTCTGGGCCACCCGCAGCTCCTCGAGGGCGGCGGTCTCCTCCTCCTCGGTGCCGGCCAGGATCATGCGCCGGACGATCGGCAGCCGGTCCTCGGCCAGGAACATGTGCTCGGTGCGGCACAGGCCGATGCCCTCGGCCCCGAACCGCCGGGCGTTGGCCGCGTCGGCGCCGGTGTCGGCGTTGGCCCGGACGGCCATCTTCCCGGAGCGGATCTCGTCGGCCCAGCCCAGGATGGTGTCGAACTCGGGCGGGGGCTCGGACACCGTGACCTCGACCGCCCCCAGCATGACCCGGCCGGTGGAACCGTCCACCGAGATCATGTCGCCTTCGTCCACCGTGACCCCGCCGGCCTCGAAGCTGTTGCCTCGGATGTGCACGCCGTCGGCGCCGACCACGGCCGGCTTGCCCCAGCCTCTCGCCACCACGGCGGCGTGGCTCACCAGCCCGCCCCTTGCCGTGAGGATGCCCTTGGCCACGACCATGCCGTGGACGTCCTCGGGCGACGTCTCGCTGCGGACCAGGATCACCGCCTCGCCCCGCTCGGCGGCGTCGGCCGCGGCGTCGGCGGTGAAGTAGGCCTTGCCCACGCCGGCCCCGGGCGACGCGGCCAGGCCGGTGGCGATGACCTGCACGTCGCCCCCGCCGACCTGGGGGTGCAGGACCTGCTCGAGGTGCTCGCCCGTCACCCGCTGCACGGCCTCCTCGTGGGTCAGGTTGATGCGCTCGTCGGTGGTCATGTCGACCGCCATCCGCAGCGCGGCGCCGCCCGTGCGCTTGCCGACCCGGGTCTGGAGCATCCAGAGCTTGCCCTGGTCGATGGTGAACTCGGTGTCGCACATGTCGCGGTAGTGGCGCTCGAGCCGGTCGAAGATGGCCAGCAGCTCGTCGTAGATCGACGGGAACAGGCGCTGCATCTCCTCCAGCTTCAGGGTGTTGCGGATGCCGGCCACCACGTCCTCGCCCTGGGCGTTGACCAGGAAGTCGCCGTAGGCGCCGGCTTGGCCGGTGGCCGGGTCGCTGGTGAAGCCCACGCCCGTCCCGCTGTTGTCGTCGCGGTTGCCGAACACCATGGCCTGGACGTTCACCGCGGTCCCGAGGTCGTGCGGGATGCGCTCACGGACCCGGTAGGCCACCGCCCGCGCCCCGCCCCACGACTTGAACACGGCCTCGATCGCCCCCCGCAGCTGGTCCATGGGGACCTGGGGGAACGGGTCGCCCGTGTGCTTGGCCACGATGCCCTTGAACTCCTCGACCAGCTCGGCCAGGGCGGACGCCGGGATGTCGGCGTCGGACTGGGCGCCCGAGCCGGCCTTGGCCGCCTCGAACCGCTCGTCGAACTCCTCGCCCGGCACCCCGAGGACGATGCGGCCGTACATGGAGACGAACCGCCGGTAGCTGTCGTAGGCGAAGCGCTCGTCGTCGGTCTGCTTGGCCAGGCCCTGCACCGAGTCGTCGTTGAGGCCCAGGTTGAGGACGGTGTCCATCATCCCCGGCATGGAGAACTTGGCCCCCGACCGCACGCTGACCAGCAGGGGGTCGCCGGCGTCGCCCAGCTTCTTGCCCATGGACGACTCCAGCCTCTCCAGCTGCGTCGCCACCTCGTCGGTGAGGCCGTCGGGCCAGCCGCCGTGCATGTAGGCCCGGCAGGCGTCGGTGGTGATAGTGAACCCGTGCGGGACGGGCAGCTCGAGTACCGACGTCATCTCGGCCAGGTTGGCCCCCTTGCCGCCGAGCAGGTCCTTCAGGCTCATCGGCGGCTTCTCGTGCGGGTGGTCAAAGGCGTAGACGTAGGTCACAAGCTCTCCTGGACGCGGCGGAACAACCCCTCAGCGTAGTTGGACCTCTCCCGAAGCCCGAAGTTACGCAGAGCTGCTCGTGCGGTGAGCAGGGCGCCGGGTCAGGTCACGGCCACGCCGAACAGGAAGGTCTCCCCGACCACCATCCCTCCGGCGAAGCGGGCGCCGACCCGGACGGCCAGCGGCGCCACCCCGGCGGGCCAGTCTTCCTCCGCCGGCCAGTCCTCGACCGCCGGGAGGCCCGCCGTCGGCTCCCTCCCGGAGATCGTCAGGGACAGGTCGGCGGAGGTGCCGCCGCGGTGGGCCGGCGATTCGTCGAAGAGCACCCCCCGCCCGGGGTAGTAGGCGTCCGAGAGGGCGATGGCCATGACGAACGGCTCGCTGCTCTCGACGCGGACGCCGATGGCAGCCGTCTCACCGACGGCCAGGTCGGTGGGCAGCGGCGTCAGCAGGGTGAAGGTCACGACCGGTTGGGCGGCCACCGGCGGAGCTGGGGCCCCGGCCAGGATCGTGGCGGCGAGCGCGATCACCGTGGCTCTCATCCGCGTCACCGGGGGACGGCCTGGCCGGCGGGGTGGATGAGGTAGGCGGTGCCGCCCGATTTGGCCACCCACAGGTCCTCGAGCTGGGCACGGGGGTAGGTGCGCTTCACCTCGCCGTCGTTCGCCGCCGCCGGGTCGTTCACCACCGGGTTGCCGGCGGGGTCGAAACCGACCAGGACGGCGAGGTGGCCGTCGCTCGTCGGGATGGGCGCGCCGTCCAGGGAATTGCGGGTCCAGTAGTAGCTGATGACGACGGGGACGCCGGCGGCGATCCAGCGCTCGGCCTCCGCCATGCTGGTGAAGCGGGTCACCCGCGCCTCCAGCCCGGCGGTGGCGGCGTAGGCGGTGTTGAACGGCCAGTTCCCGTGCCCGTCGTACACCCGGTCGAAGACGCCGGCGACCGCGGCCCGCACCCGGGGCTCGCACGGGCCGGTGTCCCCGGACCAGTAGGCCATGACCATCGAGGTGGAGGTCGGGCTGCACCAGACCGTGCCCCCGTCCGGGTACACCATCTGGGAGCACTCCGGAACGGCCAGGGAGCGGCCCCACAGTGCCGGGTTCCCCGGCTCCGGGGCCCGGGTCTTCCCCAGTGCCGTCGACGTGGTGACGAACATGTTCCTCAGCCTGGGGATCGCTCCAGGGGCGGCGCTGAACAGGCGGACCTTGAGCTGGAAGGCGTCCGGGACGACCTTCTTGTCCAACACCAGGGTGTCGACCGCCACGAAACCGTCGGCGTCGCCCTGAGCCCGCACCGAGTGGCGGGCCACCGTGGACGAGTCGGCCGCCCACACGCCCAGGTTGTAGAACTTGGTGAAGCGGCCACCCGTCCGGGCCCGGATCAGGGTTTCGATCCAGGTGCCAGGCGGGGCTTGGACGTTCCACGAGGCGATGGCCTCGGCGAAGGGGATGCCCGCCGCCGTCACCGGGCTGACCGCCTCGCCGACCAGGTAGCTGCCCCCGTTGTAGAAGTTGCCGCCGAGGTACCCGCCGACGGGATAGGGGTCCGTCTCCGCCGTCGCCGTCCCCGGCTGGAGCCGGACGGCGCCGTCGTCGCCTCGCACCGCTCCGGAGAGCGTCCACGACTCGAACCCGCCGTCCGCCGCCTTCCACGCCGTCTCCCGCACCGTGTACGGGGTCGTCTCTGCCGCCGCCCCCGCCAGTCCGGGTCCCGACAGGGTCAGGACTGCGAGGACGGCCGCGACCGCGGGCCGGTACATGGTCTTCACGTGTGCCCCCTCCGAGCTGGCCCACCGCGCCGCTGCTGCGCCGCACCGGTGAGCCTCCACCGCGAAGCTTGGCGGCTACTAGTCGTCCACTAGGCGGGCGCGGGTAAGCTTGGGGGCCCAGAACAGGCGACGGCGGCGATGCACTTCCACGTACTCGGTCCCATGGAGGTCCTGAAGGACGGTCGACCGGTGGAACTGGGCCGTCCGAGGCAGCGGGCCGTGCTGGCCCTGCTGCTCCTTTCCGCCAACCGGGTCCTGTCGCTCGACCGGATGATCGAGCTGCTCTGGGACGGTGAGCCCCCGGCCCAGGCCACCGGGGCGCTCCAGGCCTACATCTCCAACCTGCGGCGGGCCCTCGAGCCCGAGCGCCCGCCCCGTTCGCCGTCCCGGATCCTCGTCACCCAGGCGCCCGGCTACGCGCTCCGGATCGGCTCGGCTGACCTCGACGCCGCCCGGTTCGAGTCGCTCGCCGCTCGGGGCCACGAACTGATCGAGGCCGGCCGGCCCGAACCGGCCCGGGCCGCGCTGGGCGAGGCGCTGTCGCTGTGGCGAGGACCGGCCTTGGCCGAGTATGCCGAAGAACGCTGGGCACGGCCCGAGGCGGCCCGGCTCGAGTCGCTACGGGCCGTCGCCCTCGAAGACCGGCTCCAGGCCGACCTGGACCTGGGCGCCCACGCCCGCGTGGTGGGCGATCTGGAGTCGGCGGTACGAGACAATCCCCTGCGCGAGCGGCCCTGGGGCCTGCTGATGCTCGCCCTCTACCGTTCCGGCCGCCAGGCCGAGGCCCTGCGGGCCTACGCCCTGGCCCGGCGGATCCTGGCCGAGGAGCTGGGCGTCGAGCCGTCGCCCACCCTCCGGGCGCTGGAGGCCGACATCCTGGCCCAGTCGCCCGCCCTGGACTGGCGGCGACCCCCGGCCATCCATACCGCCCGCGGCCTGCGGCCACCCGCGCCCCACGGGATTGTCGGACGGGCCGACCAGCTGGAGGTGCTCCACGCCGCCCTCGCCGACGCCCGCGCCGGCCACGGTGGTGTCGTCCTGGTGTCGGGCGAGGCCGGCATCGGCAAGACCCGCCTGGCCGAGGAGCTGGCCGCGGGGGCCGAGGCCCAAGGTGCGACGGTGGCGTGGGGACGGGCGTACGAGACGGAGGGGGCGCCGCCGTTCTGGCCGTGGACCCAGGTCATCCGCACCGTGATGGAGGGGTCGTGGCCCGCCGGGACCGGGGGCGAGGAGCTGGCCCCACTGATGCCGGACCTCTCCACGCCGGAGTCGCCTGCGTCCAGGCCCGGGCCGGCCGCCCGGTTCCGGCTGTTCGAGGCGGTGACCCGGTTGCTGGTCGTCGCCCCGGTACGGCGGCCTCTGGTCGTGGTGCTCGACGACCTCCACTGGGCCGACTCGCTCTCGATGCACATGCTGGCCCACGCCGCCCAGCGGATCGACGACGTCGGCGTCCTCGTTCTCGCCGTCTACCGTCATCCCGACGGCCCGGAAGCCGGCGTGCTGGGCGACGTCCTGGGGCAGCTCGCCCGCGTCCGCACCGTTCGGCGGCTCACCGTGCCCGGGCTCACCCCGGACGAGGTCCAGCGGTTCATGGTCCAGGCCGCCGGGTTCGACCCCACCCCGGAGCAGGTCGCAGCCGTGCACGCCAGGACCGAGGGCAACCCCTTCTTCGTCGCCGAGCTGTCCCGGCTGCTCGCCGCCGAGAGCGAGACCTCCGTCGACGCCGTGCCCGCCGGTGTACGCGACGTCGTCCGCTGGCGCCTCGCCCGGCTCCCCGAGCCCACCAGGGCCCTGCTGGCCGTGGGCGCGGTGGCGGGCCGGGACTTCGACCTGGCCGTCGTGGCCGCCGCCGGCCGGGTCCAGGTCGACGACGCCGTCGCCCTGATCGACGCCGCGGTGGGCACCGGAGTCGTGGCCGAGGACGCCACCCGCCCCGGCCACTTCCGCTTCAGCCACGCCCTGGTGCGCGACACGGTGTACGGCGGGCTCTCCGGCCTTCGCCGGGCCCGCCTGCACGCCCGGGTGGGCGCGGCCATCGAAGGCCTCCACGACGCCGGGGCTCGCACCTCAGAGCTGGCCAACCACTTCTTTCACGCCGCCGCCGTGGAAGGGCCGGAGACGGGACTGGAGTACGGGCTGCTGGCCTCCGAGCAGGCATTGGCCGGGCTGGCCTACGAGCAGGCCGAGGAGCACCTGCGACGGGCTCTGGAGCTGGTGTCGACGATGCCGCCGGGGCCGGTCCGGAGCCGGTCCGAGCTGCGGGTGCAGAACCGGCTGGCCGTGGTGCTCACCGTGGCCGACGGCTTCACCGCCCCGACGGCGCGCCTGGGCTGGGTCCGGGCGGGGGAGCTCTCCGGCGCCGCTGATGACGGCGCCCAGCAGCTGGCATCCCAGTGGGGCCTCCTTTCGCTGTCCTGCGTCCGGGCCGACGTGGAGTCGACGGCGCGCCTCGGCCGGGAGCTGCTGCAGCGGGGGTCCCGAGCCGACGAGGTGGCGTCGCTCATGACCGGGCACTTCGGCCTCGGGCGGGCAGCCTTGTTCTGCGGCGACCTGGCCGAGGCGCTGACCCGGTTCGGCGAAGCGAACGCCCTCTGCGACACCGTCGACGAGGCGGCCCGGCTGGAGATCTTCGGTTGGCTGGATCCGGCGGTGTTGTGCCGGGTGAACCGCGGGTTCGTCCTCGCCCTGCTCGGCGACCAGGCTGAGGCGGCCGCCTCGATCGCCGACGGGATCAACGTGGCCGGCCGCGCCGGTCACCCGCTGAGCGTCGGCGCGGCGATGATGTTCGGCGCCGTGGTGGCCGTCGTGGGTGGCGACGTCGCCCAGGCGGGCGAACGGGCCCGGGCCCTGCTCACCCTCGCCACCAAGCACGGGCTCCCCGACTTCGTCGCCCAGGCGACGATCTTCCACGGGTGGGCGTCCTCCCAGCAGGGCCGGACAGAGGCCGGCCTGGCTGCTCTGGCCGAAGGCATCGCCGCCAAGCGCAGCGCCGGGTTCCGGATGTGGCAGACCGTCGACCTGGCCCTCCTGGCCGACGGCTGCCGCCGCGCCGGCCGGGGCGATGCCGCCCTGCAGGCGGTCGAGGACGCCCTGGCCGAGGTGGAGGCCACCGGGGAGCGGCTCTACGAGGCCAACCTTCTCCGCATGCGGGGAGAGCTGCTCGCCGAGTACCGACCCGGGGCGGTGGCCGAAGCGCAGCGCTGTTTGAGCCGAGCGGTGGCGCTGGCGACGGCCCAGGGCGCCCGACCGTTCCGCCAACGCGCCGAGCTGGCCCTGGCCCGGGTGCCGACGCCCTAGCCGGCGAGCCTCTCCCGCAACGCCTCGACCAGGCTGTCGATCGGGACCCGCTCCTGCTCCAGCGAGTCACGGTCTCTAATGGTGACCGCCCGGTCGTCGAGGCTGTCGAAGTCCACCGTCACGCAATAGGGCGTGCCCGCCTCGTCCTGGCGCCGGTACCGCCGGCCGATGGACTGGGTCTCGTCGTAGTCGCACACGAAGTGGGGCTGGAGGAGCTTGAGCACCTCCCGGGCCGTGGGCGTGAGCGTGTCCTTCTTCGACAGAGGAAGCACGGCGACCTTGTACGGGGCCAGCCGCTTGTGCAGCCTGAGGACCGTGCGCTTCTCGCCCCCCACCTCGTCCTCGTCGTAGGCGGCGAGGAGGAAGGCCATCATCGAGCGGCCTACGCCCGCGGCCGGCTCGATCACGTGGGGCACGTACCGCTCCCCCGTGGCCTGGTCGAAGTACTCCAGCCGCTCGCCGGAGAACCTGGCGTGCTGGGTGAGGTCGTAGTCGGTGCGGTTGGCGATGCCCTCGAGCTCGCCCCACCCCCACGGGTACTCGAACTCCACGTCGGCCGTCCCCGCCGAGTAGTGCGACAGCTCCTCGGGGTCGTGGTGGCGCAGGCGCAGCTTCTCGGCCGGGATGCCCAGGTCGACGTACCACCGCAGCCGCTCCTCGCACCAGTACTCGAACCACTGCTTGCCGTCGGTGGGCGGGACGAAGAACTCCATCTCCATCTGCTCGAACTCACGGGTGCGGAAGATGAAGTTGCCGGGCGTGATCTCGTTTCGGAACGACTTGCCCTGCTGGGCGATCCCGAACGGCGGCTTCTTCCGGCTGGTGGTGAGCACGTTGGCGAAGTTGACGAAAATGCCCTGGGCCGTTTCCGGGCGCAGGTAGGCCACCGCCCCGTCGTCCTCCACCGGGCCCACGTGGGTCTTGAACATGAGGTGGAAGGGCCGGGCCTCGGTGAGGTCGCGGGACCCGCAGTTGGGGCACGTGTCGCCAATCTCGTCTTCACGCCACCGCTCCTTGCAGTTGCGGCAGTCGACCAGCGGGTCGGTGAACGTGGCCAGGTGGCCGGACGCCTCCCACACCTTGGGCGCCATGAGGATGGCGGCGTCGAGCCCCACGATGTCGTCGCGCTCCTGCACCATGGCCCGCCACCACGCCTCCATCACGTTGCGCTTGAGCAGCACGCCCAGCGGGCCGTAGTCCCACGTCGACCGGAACCCGCCGTAGATCTCGCTGGACGGGAACACGAACCCCCGGCGCTTGGCCAGGTTGACGACGGTTTCGGTGAGGTCGGGCACGGGTTCGAGGTTAGTGGTCGGGCTCAGGCCGCCCGCCTGAGTATGGCCGCGGCCTGCCCCACCATCTCGCCGATGTCCTCGGGCGCCGCCTCCACCAGCCGCCACCCCGCCACCTCCAGCCGGTTGCGCCGCAGCCGGTCGCTGCGGAACGGTCCCCGCCCGGCGTGCCACCGGAACCCGTCGAGTTCGATCGCCAGCCGGTGCTCCGGGTACGCCAGGTCCACCCGGGCCACGAAACCGCCGCCGTCGCCGATCTCGTGCTGCCGCACCGGATCTGGCAACCCAGCCGCGAGCAGCGCCCGCACCACCCGCATCTCCGCCACGCCGGCCGGAAGGGCATCGCCGTTCCACGCCTCCAACACCGCCCGCAACGCCCTGCTCCCCCTCCCGTCGAGCTCCTCCAACCGGACGAGCCGCCGGCAGAGCACGTCGTCGACCGCCTC
>JBOGIE010000032.1:0-15622 GCA_050742435.1 Acidimicrobiales bacterium
CACCGGGCCCTCCGCCGGCACCGCAGCCCACGACGGGGGAGGGACCGCCGTTGTACACGTCGTTGTGCAAGAAGACGGGCGGGACGTCGGCCCACATGTCGTCGCACTCGACCACGGCCTGGCCCGCCGGCCCGGTCAGCACGTTGTTCGCCAACGTCGCCTGTCCGTAGGACAACCGTGTCTGGATGGCCGAGCCGGCCCACGCCGAGTTGGCGGCGATCGTGTTCGACAGGATGCGGGGGCCGCTGTTGTCGCCGCTGCAGAGCTTGACCCCACCGCCGTAGGTCCCCGCGGTGTTGGCCACGACCACGTTCTGCCGCACCAGCAGGCGCTCGTCGCCGCAGGCCTCCATGCCCCCGCCGTCGGACGCGGCGCGGTTGCGCCGGACCACGTTGTCGGCCACGGTGGCCGGCCCGCTGACGCCTATCCCGCCGCCCGAGCCGGTGGTGGAGTTGTCCTCGATCACGTTGTCGAGGACTCCGGCCCCGGGGGTGGCCGAAAGGGAGATCCCGCCACCGTTGCCACCGCTGCTCGGGATGGAGTGGTTGTCCGCGATGACGTTGTCCTCGATGAGCGGCGCGCCGGTCGAGACCTCGATGCCGTTGCCGCTGATCGCCTGGTTCCCTGTCACGACGTTGCCCACGATCGTGGGTGATGCCCGCAGGGCGCGGATCCCGCCTCCACTCCCGTTCCCCCGCCCATTGCGGACGGTGAACCCCCGCAGCACCGAGGTGCGGCTCTCGTCGGACCGGAACATGACCACCGTGCTCACCCGGTCGCCGTCGACGACCGTGGCCTCCGGCCCATCCGAGCTGCGAACCTCGACGGCGCGGCCATGGAAGTCCAGGCGCTCGTGGTAGGTGCCCGGCGCGACGAGAACGACGTCGCCGGCGATGGAGGCATCGATGGCCCGCTGGATGCTCTGGTGGTCCCGGGGGACGTGGATGGTGGTCGGCGAGGTCCGGGCAGGGGGCGGATCGGGCTGTGCCGGGACGGGGGGCGGCGTCACGACCGGCGGGGGGTTCAGGCGGGGGGTGAAGGCATGGAGGACGCCCGTCTCGTCCACTGCGTACACCCGGCCTCCGAGGACGACGATGTCACTCCACGCCGCCCCGTTACGGCCCGCGGCACCCTTCCAAAGGGGCTGGCACACCGGCGTCCCGCAGCCGCCCGCCGGCCACGCGTAGATCGAACCATCTCCGCCGGAGGCGAAGACCAACCCGTTGGCGACGGTCGGGCGGCCGGTTGCTGTCGGGATCGGGAACGATGCGCCGTCGGTCACCCCTTTCCACAGGAGTTGGCCGGACGAGGCGAACGCTCCGAGGTGCCCATCGTCCAGTCCGTGGTACAGCACGCCGCCCGCGGCGGCGGCGTTGTTGAGGCTCACGGGCGCCTCCACCGTCCAGACCGGCTGGCAGACCGTCGTGCCGCAGCCCGCCACCGGAAAGCCGGCGAGCCGGCCCTCGTCGCCGATCCGCGTCTGGCTCACGACGATGAGACCGCCCCAGACGATCGGCGACGCGCCCCAGTAGCCCGGCGCGGTGTTCGAGCGCCACAGCGTCTCGCCCGTGCTCGCCCGGACGGCGTAGAGCGACGGGGCCTCCGGTGGCGACTGCACGTAGAGGACGCCGTTCACCAGCGCCGGCGTACTGCGCGTGGGAAGGGGGCGAATCCACCTCTGGATACCGGTCGCCGCGTCCCATGCGAACAGGAACCCACCCGTGCTCTGGAACACGAGACCGCCGGCAGCCAAGGTCGTCGAGTCGAAGTCGCTCTCGGTGTTGCTGACCAGGGTCTTCCAGATCACCGTACCGGTGGCCGCGTCGAGGGCGTAGATGATCGGCGGCCGGCTGGCCCCGACGAAGACGACGTCGCCGGCAAGGGCTGCCGAGTTCGGTGTCACGGTCTCACCCACGAACCTCTTCCACCGGATCGTCCCGTCCCTCCCGTCGAAGGCGCAGAACGACGTGCGGTCGCAGCCGGCATACACCACGCCTCCCGCGACGACCGGAGACGCGTTCCGCTCCGCCCGCGCCCACCAGTCCTCGGCCAGGCTGGCGACGTTGGCGGCTGAGAGGCCGGTCTCGAAGGGGTTGTAGGCGGTATTGCCGGTGTCGAAGCGGGTGGTCCCCCATGCCACGGCGGCCGGCTCCCCCACGGCGGCCGGGGCCCCGACCAGGGCCAGGACGCCGCCCAGCAGGACGCATGCCAGGGCCAGCCTCGTCGACCGCAGTGCCGCCATCGTCGCTCCTCGCTCCGGCCCGGTCCGCCCCATGGCGGGTCTTCCGGAAGATCATCGGCAGGCAGCCGAGCAACCTTGACCTGTAACGGCGCCCGCACCGGCGGGGACTTCCCTCTCGACGAACGATCGAGAAGGGAAACCGAACCCAATGCGCAGGATCACCAGCGGCATCGCCGCACTGCTGTTCATCGTCTTCCTCGGGCTGGCCGCGGCCGGCCCGGCGTCGGCGGCCACGCCCTCCGACAAGCCGGTCGTCACCGTCGGGCGGCTGACCGTGCGCGACGGCGGCGGCGTGTCACCCGACACGTGGCGCACCTACGTGACCATCCCGGTCGGCGGGGACAACTTCACGCCCGGAGGCTGGGTCTACGTGACGTTCCAGAACCTCTCGGCGGGCACCGCACCGGTCAGCGGTGAGTGGATCGCCGCCGGCACCGGCCCCTGCGGGTTCGAGTGCAACAACTACGGCAGGATCGGCTACACCCGCACCATCGGCTTCGAGTACCGCACGGTCTGCGGCGACTGGCTACGGGTCCTGGCGTGGGACCAGACCAAGAGCCCGCAGGCGGGCTACGGCTGGTCCTACCGCGACGTGCTGGTCACCTGCTGACCGTCACCCCGCGTACCAGCCGGCCACGTCGACGAGCAGGTGGGTCGACCCGGCGCTGTTGTAGAGGTCGACCTTGCCGTCGGCGCCAACGCCGACCACGACCAGGTTGGGGACGGTGAGCCCGGGGACGTAGTTCAGGTTCGACGCCACTGGCCGCTCCGCTCCCTTGGGCCAGGCGGTGAGCCAGCTATCGGCAGTGGGGTCGACGGCGGTCACGTTGAGGAGGACGGCGGCGACTCCCGTTGAAGGGACGCCGCCCCGCCCGGTCACCTGGAGCGACAGGGTGGACGCCGGTCCCACCGCGGCGACGGGCGCGCCCAGGCCGATGCGGGTGTCGAGGATGCGACCGGGCAGGACCGGCACGTAGCCGGCGCCGTCGGCCCCCTCGTCGCCGAACCAGCCGGCCACGTCGGCGATCACGTGGGCGCTCCCCATGCTGTTGAAGAGGTCGACCTTGCCGCCCTCCCCCACCTTCACGACAACCTGGTTGGGGATGGTCTGGCCGGCCAGGTAGTTGAGGTTCGACGCCACCGGCCGGGCCACGCCGGCGGGCCAGGCGGTCAGCCAGCTCTCGGCGGTGGCCTCGGTGACGGTGACGTTGAGTACCACGGCCGAAACCCCTGTGGCCGGCACGCCGCCCCGCCCGGTGACCTGCAGGGGCAGGCTGGCGCCCGGGCCCAGAGGGGCGACCGGCGAGCCCACGCCCAGGCGGGTGTCGAGGATGCGGGACGGGACGAGGTCGTGGAACCGCGCCCCACCGGTGACCCCGCCGTACCAGCCGGCCACGTCGGCGATGACGTGGGTGGAGCCGGCGTTGTTGTGGAGGTCGACCTGGCCGCCCTCGCCCACCTTCACGACCACCAGGTTGGGCACCGTCCGCCCGGCCGCGAAGTTGAGGTTGGACGCCTGGGGGCGGGGCAACCCCGACGGCCAGGCGGTGAGCCAGCTGTCGGCGCTGGGCTCGGTGACGGTGACGTTGAGCACCACGGCCGAGGCCCCCGTCGCCGGCACACCGCCCCGCCCGGTCACCTGCAGGCGCAACGTCGACGCCGGCCCGACTTTGGCCACCGGCGCTCCCACGCCCAGCCGGGTGTCGAGCAGGCGGGAGGGCGGCAGCGGGTGGTAGCCCACGCCCACGGTGGACACGACCCGGGTCTCGATGGCGCCCATGTCGACCTCAGCCTCGCCGTCCCCGTCGCCGTCGATGACCCGGGTGGCGTCGTACACGTCCACCGCCGGCAGCGAGGGTGCGGTGGAGTGGCCGGCGTCGATGCCCGGCGAGCCGGGCTGCTGCAGCCAGTACACCCACCACTCCGGCTGGGTGAAGAGCGGGTCGGCCGAGATGTTCCCGTCCGTGCCCGTGGGGTCGTCACAGCCGTCGTAGGGCGACGCCGTGCCGTTGTAGACGTCGTTGTGGGAGAAGACCGGCTGCTCGGCCGCGGCCGGATTGCACCAGACGAGCGGCTGGTCCGCCGGGCCGGTGATGATGTTGTTCGTCAGGACCGGGACCCCTTCGTGGATGTCCAGCCCCGAGCCGTACAGGGCCGCGTTGTCGACGATCGTGTTGTTCAGGAGGACAGGCGGGCCGGCGTCGTCGTCCACAGACATCCCGCCGCCGAAGTCCGCAGTGTTCTCGACGACGAGGTTGTTCACGAAGAGGCCGGCAGTGGAGAGGTCGAGCCCCCCGCCGTGCAAGGTCGCATGGTTGGCCCGGAAGAGGTTGCCGCGTATCACCGGTGCGCCCTCGTAGGCGATCATGCCTGCACCCACGCCGGCCGAGTTGTTCTCGATCACGTTCATGACGACCTCGGCATCGCCCCCCACGAGGATCCCTGCCGCTCCGGCGCCGTCGCTCATGTGGTTGCCGACGATGTGGTTGTCGTAGATCAATGGGGACCCTCCCACCGCCCCGATCCCGCCGCCCGCATACTCGCTGGCGTCGTTGTCGGTGATGATGTTCCCGGTGATGGTGGGCGAGGAGTTGCTGACGGCAATCCCCGCGCCGCCGACCATAAGGTCCGGAACAACCGCGGGGATGAGTCGCCCGTGGGTGATGGTGAACCCTCGGAGGATTGACGCCCGGGTCTCGCCGGATGTGAACTCCACCACGCGGCCGGTGCCTGCTCCGTCGATGATCGTTGAATGCGGTCCCTCCCCACTTCGCACCTCGATGGCCTTGCCCTTGAAGTCGATGTGCTCGAAGTAGGTGCCGGCGGCGACGAGGACCGTGTCGCCGTTGGCCGCGGCGTCGATGCCGGCCTGGATGGTCGGTTGGTCGGCGGGCACGTGAATGACCGTGGCGGCCTGCGCCGGACCGGCCACCACCACGCCCACGCCGGCGAGGACCGACAGCACGGCCACCACCACACCGATCACGCTCGCCCGGCGGCTGACGTCTCCCCTGCGCCCGACCGCCTGCACGATGCCCTCCCCTCGCCGCCTCCCCACGCCGGGGATGACACCCGGGAGGTATCGGCATCCCGCGCATAGGGCTTGAGGGGCTCAGCCCACGGCGTCGTAGCGGTCCCCGGCCGCGGCCCGCAGGCGCACCTCCCCCGAGCGCTCGGATGACGACCACGAGGGATCGAGGCCTGGTGCCGACAGCCGCACGTCGCCCACGTCGGCGTGGGGACGCAGCTCCCACCGCAGCACCGGCCGGTCGCCCTCCCGCCTGAGCACGAACGACAGCGGGCCGGCGTGGGTGGGGGCGTTGCGCACCTCGACGTCCTTGCCCAGCCACTCGGCGGGAAGCATCGAGCACAGGTGCAGCTCCTGCCGTCCGTCCACGACAACCTCCCGCACGAGGAGGTTGCGGACGAAGGTCAGGAAGTCGGCCGCCGCCCAGCCGTGGTGCCCGTCGCCCATGCAGCCCCCGCCCAGGCGGGGGTGGATGGCCTCGGGCCAGGTGAACGTCGGCGTGGCCGCCTCCACCAGCCACTCCAGCCGGGTGAGCGCCCGGCGGTCCCCGGCGGCCAGCTCGACCTCGGCCAGCTGGAGGGTGAGGTAGGTGCCCAGGCCGGTGTGGCTGATGGCCTGGAAGAAGGCGGGGCCGATGCAGAACCGCTCCCGCACCGCCTCGGCGGTGGCGGCCATGGCCCGGTCGTCGGCCGGCACCAGCTCGAGCGGCCACACCGCAACCAGCGATCCGATGATGGCCGGGTCGACGCGCCGGCGGGGGCCGGCGGGGACGATGTCGGTGCCCAGGCGCTCGGCCACGCGCGCCATCGACGCCGCCAGGTCGGCGCGCAGCCCTTCGGCCCATCCCTCCGCCTCCGCCGCCTCGGCATCGTGCCCGCACAGTCGCAGCAGGGCCGCCCCGTCGCGCAGGCCGCGCAGCGACCAGAAGTCGTCCCAGTAGAAGAAGTCGAACGGGCCCAGGTGCTCGGCCGAGATGCTGGCCGGCATGAGGCCGTTGAGCCGCGGGTCCTTGCGCCGCTTGGTGTTGCGCTTGTGCTCGATCCAGCGCACCGCCTTGAGCACCGATTCGGCGTCGACGGCGCTGGTGTCCCGGGTGAGCCGCCAGTGCTCGGCCAGGGCCCACAGGGCGCTGCCGTTGGCGTCCCACTCCTGGCGCTGGCTGAAGTAGAAGCCGTCGCGGTGCTGGCGGCGGGGGTAGGACCGCAGCACCTGGTCGACCTCGGGGTGGAAGCCGTAGCGGTCCATGGCGGCGAGGAGGTAGGCGGCGTCGCGGAACCAGAACCGGTGGTAGGTGAAGGGGCCGGGCGTGACGTCGTCGCCGTCGTGGAACACGAGCAGGTAGCGGCGGTTGGCCTCCACCGCGTCGGCGATGCGCCCGGGTGGCAGGCGCAGCGACATCTCCCGTTGGGTCTCGGCCTCCCAGGCGGCCACCACCTCCTCCGGCCCCGGCAGCGCCTCGGGCGGCCGGAGGACGCGCGCCGTCCGCCGCCGCACCAGGCCCCGGCGGTGGGTCCGGCGTTCGGCCACCAGGGGGATGGCCGCGCGCACGTGTCCGCCCGGTTCGACCGGGAACAGGAACGCGGCCTGGGCCAGCCCGGCATGGCAGCGCAGGTGGCGCGGGAACGTGTCGGACGTCCGCCCGGCGAGGACCGCTGTGGCCGAGTCGCCCTCGTCGAAGGTGGACGCGGCCATGGCCGCCGGGTCCTCGGGCAACAGCAGCGCGGGACGGCCGTCGAGCACGACCGTGTGGTCGTGGACCTCGATCCGCTCGATCACCGCCAGCCCCTCGGGGTTGTAGGGGCGCACGGCCAGGGCCACCGTGGCCGGCCGCTCCGAGCGGTTGGCGACCTCGACCACCACCACCGGCTCGTCCCCGTCCACCGCCCACACCCGCTCGACGACCTCGCCCCCCAGGACGGGCAGGACCGTCTCCACCACCGGCGTCCCGCCCACCAGGCCCTGGCGCACCTCGGCGGACCGCGACGGAAGATGCCAGTCGTCACCGCTCTTCACCCACCAGTCCAGCGACCACCCGTCGAACCAGGCGGTGAGCAGACCACGCGGGTCGACGATGGCCTTGTGGGGCGAGTGGGGCGGGGCCACGCCCGTCCAGTTGCGGGCGGTCATGTTGGTGGTGACGGGGAGGTGGCCGCGCGGCACGAACGCCGGCGACCGCGGGTCGAGCTGGCGCTCCAGCCAGTAGGGCCACACCCAGTCCACGCCGAGCTGGGCCGCACCCCTTGTCCGGACGGCCCGGAACACCGTGCGCGCACCCACTGGCAGCAGCTCGGTCGGCAGCTGGACCTCGACCGTCTCGCCCAGGCGCTGGAACGTGGTCAGGTGCCGGACGATGTCGTCGGTGATGCGCAGGCGCCCCATCGCCTGCCGCAGTGCGAACGCCCGGAGGCCCATGGGCGGCTCTACCTCCTCCGCAGGATCACGTCGCCCATCCGCCGGCGGAATCGCCACATGGCGTACGCGCCCACCGCGGTGAGCAGCATCGACACCTTGGCGGCGAAGCCCTGGAGCGGCCCCATCTTCTCTTCCTTGGGACGGTGGAACATCCCGTCGCACACGAACTGCACCACCGGCAGGCCCCGTTCCTCGGCCAGGGAGTTCAGCCCGGCCTCCACGCGGTAGCCCTTCACGTACTCCGGGTCGAGCTCGTCGAACAGCTCGCGCCGCAGGGCCCGCTCGCCGGTCAGCACCGGCAACAGGTGCTCGAACACCGGGTTGAGCACCGGCCCCCGGTCGAACAGCCCGCAGGCCATGGCCGCCCCGTTCTGGACGGCGTGGACCAGGGCGTCCACGTGGTCGGGGCGCAGCCCGACGAGGTCGGCGTCGAGGAAGACGATGACGTCGGCGGCGGTGACGTCGACCCCCGCCCGCATGGCCTCGCCCTTGCCCGGCTGCGGCTCGGTGATGACCACCGCCCCCCGCTCGGCCGCCCGGCGGGCGGTACCGTCGGTCGACCCGTTGTCGACCACGATCACCTCGTCGACCGAGGACGCGGCCCGGGCCGCGGCCACCACGTCACCCACCGTCGGCTCCTCGTTGTGGGCCGGGATGACGGCCGCCACGGTCACGGGGTCAGTAGCCCAGGCGGTCGAGCGACCTGGGCTGGCGCTGCCAGTCGGGCTCCACCTTGACGACCAGGTCGAGGTAGGCGCCCTCCCGCAGCTGGGCCCGCACGGCCTGGCCCACCTGCTTGAGCACCAGCCCGCCCTTGCCGATCACGATCCCTTTCTGCGACTCCCGCTCCACGAGGATCTCCACCCGGATGAGCGGCCAGTCGTACTCGGTCACCCGGCAGGCGATGGAGTGCGGCAGCTCCTCCCGCACGTGGGCCAAGAGCTGCTCGCGGACCAGCTCGGCCACCCAGATCTGGTCGGGCTGGTCGGTGACCATGTCGTCCGGGTAGTACTTCGGTCCCTCGGGGAGACGGGCGACGATGGCCTTGACCAGCTCGCTGACCCCGTGACCCGTCCGGGCCGACACGGGGAAGTACTCGGCCAGGTCGAGCTCGGCGGCCCGGGCCAGCTGCTGGAGGACCTGGGTGCGGTCGGCCACGTCGACCTTGTTGACCACGCACAGGGCGTCCTTGGGGACCCGGCTGGCCACGAAGCGGTCACCCTTCCCGAGGGGGGCGGTGGCGTCGATCACCAGGCACACCACGTCGACGCCCGACGTGGCCGCGGCGGCGGTGGCGTTCAGCCGCTCTCCCATGGTGGTCCGGGGCTTGTGGATGCCCGGGGTGTCGACGAACACGACCTGGGCGTCGGCCCTGGTCAAGACCCCGCGGACCTCGGTGCGGGTGGTCTGGGGCGAGGGGGCCACGATGCTGACCTTCTCGCCCAGGATGGCGTTGAGCAACGTGGACTTGCCGACGTTGGGCCGGCCGACCAGCGTGGCGAAGCCCGACTTCACTCCCGCTGCTCGGAGACCGGCTGCAGCTTGCTGATGCGGACCCGCCCGATCCGCCGGCCCTGCACCCGCTCGGCCCGCAGGCGGCGGCCGTCGTAGTCGACGGTCTCCCCCTCGGACGGCACGTGGCCGAGGAGAAAGTACACCAGCCCGCCCACGGTGTCGTAGTCGCCCTCGGGGAACTCGGCGTCGAGCAGCTCGTTCAGCTCGTCGATCGGCATGCGGGCGTTCACCCGCACGTCGCCCCCGGGGAGGGGCTCGATCGGGGGCTCCTCCACGTCGTACTCGTCGACGATCTCGCCGACCAGCTCCTCGATGAGGTCCTCGAGGGTGACCAGGCCGGCCGTGCCCCCGTGCTCGTCAACCACGATGGCCATGTGGCTCTTCTGCTTCTGCATCTCGGGCAGGAGCTCGGCCACCCGCTTGGTCTCGGGCACGAAGTTGGCCTTGCGCACCAGCGCCCGCACCTGCTCCTCGGACTTCTTGTCGCGGACCGCCCGCATGAGGTCCTTGGTGTAGAGGAGGCCGAGGATGTCGTCGATGCCCTGCTCGTAGACGGGGATGCGGCTGTAGCCGGCGGCCATGACGACCTCCATGGCGTCGTTGACCGTCGTCCGGGCGTCGATGGCCAGCATGTCGGGCCGGGGGATCATCACCTCGCGGACGACGGTGTCCCCGAACTCGATGATCGAGTGGATGAGCTGGCGCTCCTCCCGCTCGATGACGTCCTCCTCCACGGCCACGTCGGCCAGGGCCAGCAGCTCCTGCTCGGAGACGTACGGGCCCTCCTTGAGCCCCTTGCCGGGGACGATCAGGTTGGTGAGGCCGATCAGGCCCCGGGCCAGCAGGCGGATGGGCAGGAAGCCGGTGATGGCCGAAATGAGCGGTGCGGTGAGCAGGGCGGCCCGGTCGGGGTGCTGCACGGCGAAGGTCTTGGGCAGCGACTCGGCGAAGACGAAGACCACCACCACCTCGAACACGGTGGCGATGGCCACACCGACCGGCCCGAACAGCCGCTCGGCCAGGACACCGACCAGGGTGGCCGCCACCAGGTGGCAGAGCAGGACCAGGAGCAGGACCGGGTTGAGGAAGCGCTCGGGGTGCTCCACCAGCCGGACCAGGGCGTTGGCGCCCCGCCGCTTCTCCTCGGCCAGGGTCAGGGCCTTGACCCGGTTGGTCCGGGTCAGGCTGGTCTCGGCCATGGCCAGCACCGCGGCGGCGGAGATGAGCACGAAGACCGCGATCAACATGAGCGTTTCGACGGTCGTCATGACCTGTGGAAGCGCTCGAGCAGCTCCCGCTCGCGCTGCTCCATGGCCTCCGCCTCCTCGCTGTCCACGTGGTCCATGCCGAGGATGTGCAGGATCCCGTGCACGACCAGCAACGCCATCTCGTCCTGGTACGTGCCGGCGTGGTTGGGCGCGTTGCGGGCCGCCACCGCCGGGCACACCACCACGTCGCCCAGCAGGTTGGGAGGGTCGGACTCGGGGTCGACCCCCGGCCCGGGGCCCAGGGAGTCGGGCGACCGCCCGCCCTCCACCACCTCGTCGTCGTCGATGGGGAAGGCCAGCACGTCGGTGGGACCGTCCCTACCGAGGAAGCGCTTGTTGAGCTCGGCCATGGCCTCCTCGTCCACGAAGAGCACCGACAGCTCCGAGTCGGCCTTCACCCCCTGCGCCGCCAGCACCTCCTTGGCCAGCCGGACCAGGCCCAGGGCGTCCACCGGTTGGGCGGACTGCTCGTCGGCGGCGAAGACCTCCACGGTCACTGTGGGCCGCTCATGACGCCGGCGGCCTCGATGTGGGATGTGCCCGCTCGTAGGCGTCGACGATCTGCTGGACGATCCTATGTCGGACCACGTCGCGCGAGGTCAGGTGCACGAAGCTCAGACCCTCGATCCCCGTGAGGATGTCCTCCAGGCCCAGGAGGCCGCTGCGGCCGGCCTGCAGGTCGACTTGGGTCACGTCGCCGGTGACCACCGCCTTGGATCCGAACCCGATCCGGGTCAGGAACATCTTCATCTGCTCGGGCGTGGTGTTCTGGGCCTCGTCCAGGATCAGGAAGCTGTCGTTGAGGGTACGGCCCCGCATGTAGGCCAGGGGCGCCACCTCGATGGTCTCCCCCTCCAGCAGCCGCTTGGCCCCTTCCGGGCCCAGCATGTCGTAGAGGGCGTCGTAGAGCGGGCGCAGGTAGGGGTCGACCTTGGCCAAGACGTCACCGGGCAGGAAGCCCAGGCGCTCGCCGGCCTCCACCGCGGGGCGGGTGAGGATGATGCGGTTGACCTGGTGGTTCTGCAGGGCCTGCACGGCCAGGGCCACGGCCAGGTAGGACTTGCCCGTGCCGGCCGGGCCGATGCCGAAGGTGACGGTGCTGTTCTGGATGGCGTCGACGTAGCGGCGCTGGCCGCTGGTCTTGGGCCGGACCGTGCGGCCCCGGGACGAGCGCAGGACCTCGGCGGCCAGGACCTCCGAGGGGCGCTCGTCGGCCTTGACCATGTCGATGGTGCGGCCCACGTCGGCGGCGTCGAGCCGCTGGCCCCGCTGGAGCAGGACGACCAGCTCCTCGAACAGGCGGCCGACCAGATCGGCGCCGTCGCCGCTGATGCTGATCTCGTTGCCGCGTACGAGGATTTCGGCGCCGCCGAATGCCTGCTCGATGAGGCGCAACAGCTCGTCGCGCTGCCCGAGAAGGTCCACCATGAGGTGGTTGCCGGGCACGAGGATCTTGATCTGGGTCGGGGACACGAGTGCGTTCGCCGTCAGGTTACCCGGGCGCCGCCGCCCAGGCGTGAACTCGTACCCGGCTACCCGGGCGGCCACTCCATGGCCCGCCCGCCGACCACGTGCATGTGCAGGTGGGCGACGGAGTTCTGGGCGTCCTCGCCCACGTTGAACACCAGCCGGTAGCCCCGCTCGCTGATCCCTTCCTTGCGGGCGACCTCCTGGGCCGTCGTCATCATTTCGGCCAGCACGTCGCCGTGCTCGGGGGTCACGGTGTCGGCCGAGGTGATGTGCTCCCGGGACACGACCAGCACGTGGACGGGCAGGGCGGGCTTGATGTCGCGGAAGGCGTACGTGCCCTCGGTGGACGCCACCTCGTCGGACGGCAGCTCGCCGGCCACGATGCGGCAGAACAGGCAATCGCTCATGTCCGGCACCACGCTAGCGACTCGGCTGTACTGGGCGGCGATGGACGACCTCGAGGGCCTCGAGCGGTGGGCGGCCGACGCCCGAGCCCGGGAGGCGGCCGACGCCCGGGTGCGGGAGCGCTGGCTGCGGGCCCAGGCCGAGGAGGAGGCCAGCCTGGCCGGCGTGCTGTTGGCCCTGGCCGAGCGGGGCGAGACGGTCGTGCTGACCACGGCGGCCGGCCGCCGCCACCGGGGCGTGGTGACCGGCGTGGGCGTGGACTTCGCCGCCCTGCGGGGCCCGGGCGGGGCGACCACGCTGGTCGTGTTGGACCGTCTGGGCGACGCCCGGGTGGTGGAAGAAAGGGCACGGGGCCGGGCCGCCGCCGCCGCCGCGGCGTCGGGCGATGCGCCGGGCGGGGCCCTGGGTGTGCGCCTGGCCGACGTGCTGGCCCAGGCCGCGGGGCAGCGGCCGAGGGTGGCGGTGCAGGCCGGCGCGGCATCGGTGGTCGGCGACCTGCGGTCGGTCGGCACGGACGTGGTGACCATCCGCACCGATGGCGAGGCGGGCGTGGTCTACGTGGCGCTGGCCTCGGTGTCGGAGGTCTCCTTCTTGGCCTCCGGATAGAGGTGCTCGAGGTCGCCCGGGGTGATCCGGGAGGCCTTGATGAAGGCCTCGACTTCGCCTTCCTGGAGCCGGATGACACGGCCGAACTTGTACGCCGGCAGTTCGCTCTCGTCGATGAGGCGGTACAGGGTGCGAACGGTCACGCCAAGCCTGCGAGCGGCTTCGCCCGTGCTCATCCAGCGAATCTCGTCGTCTGGCATGTCCGCATGATAGCCAGGAGTCGTCGTCCCTTGTAGTCCCTCATGAAATTTCATGAGTACGGCGTACGGAAGGGCTTCCCACAGCTTCTCCCGGTGAAATCCACAACTTATCCCCTTGTGCAGTTCCACGGTGTTTCATAATCTTGCGCCCGGCGGATCGGACGGCGGGAGTGGAAGGCGGAGGGCGGACCATGGTCCAACAGGCCGGCACGTTGTCGCAGCGCAGCGCGGCCGAGCGCGACGAATCCGGCGCGCCGAGCCGCAGCGTCCGCCGGCGGCGGGGGCTGCCGGGCAGCCGGGCGGTCGTGGGCGGCCTGCTGGTGGCCGCCGCCGCGGTCGGGATGTTCGCCGCCGCCAGCAGCTCCAACTCGGGCCCCTCCCAGTCCTACGTCGTCGCCCGCCACGAGCTGGCGCCCGGCACCCGCCTCCAGTCCGGCGACCTGGAACTGGCCCCCATGGAGCTGCCACCCGGTTCCCGCTCCCGTGCCTTTTCCACTCCCCAACCGCTGGTCGGCGCCACCCTCGTGGCCCCCCTGGGCGCCGGTGAGCTCGTGCAGTCGAGCGCGGTGGTGGCCCGCTCCGGCGACACGGCCAGCCGCGAGCTGTCCTTCACCCTCGAACGGGGCCGGCTGAGCCCGGGCATCAAGCAGGGTGAACGGGCCGACCTCCTGGCCACCTACGGCACGGGAACCGACGCCCACACCCTCGTGGTCGTGCGCCAGGCCCTGCTGGTGACCATCGAGCGGCCCCGTACGTCGGCCGGCGAGAACGGTCCGGCCACCGTCACCGTCGCCGTCGACGACCCGGTCGACGCCCTGGCCCTCGCCCACGCCATCCAACTCGGCAAGGTCACCCTCGTCCGGGTCACCGGTGCGCCCCCGCTCCCCGGCGTGCCCCCCACGTACCGGACCGCACGCGGCTAGTGGCGGCCGAGCGTTTCGTCGTCCTGGGCCTGGCCCCGGCCCGCTCGGGCTGGTTCCGCTCGGTCGGGCTGTGGGCCAACAGCGGCGCGCTGCCCGCCGAGTTCGTGCGCTGCATCTCGGCCGAGGAGGTCCGGGCTCGGCTGGCCTCGGGCCGGGCGTTCTCGGCCCTGGTCGCCGATGCCGGCCTGCCTTCGGTCGACCGTGACCTGGTCGCCGCCGCCCGGGCCGCAGGATGCGCGGTGCTGGTCGTCGACGACGGCCGGGCCACCCGTGACTGGCTGGAGCTGGGCGCGGCCCGGGTGCTGCAGCCCTCGTTCGGGCGCGACGAGCTGGTGGCCGCCCTCACGTCGTGCGCCCGTCCGGTGCGCCGGGGCGAGGTCGATCCCACCGACCTGCTCACCCGCCCGTCCCCCACCGCCTGGCGGGGCTCGGTGGCCGCCCTCACCGGCCCGGGGGGAACGGGCGTGTCCACCGCGGCCATCGCCCTGGCCCAGGCCCTGGCCGACGACGTCCGCCACGGCGGCATGGTCCTCCTGGCCGACCTCCGCCTTCGGGCCGAGCAGGCCGTGCTCCACGACGCCGGCGACGTGCTGCCCTGCGTGCAGGAGCTGGTCGAGGCCCACCGGTCGGGCCAACCCACGGCCGAAGACGTCCGGGCCCTGGCCTTCGCCGTGCCGGATCGGCGCTACTCGGTGCTGCTCGGGCTGCGCCGGGCCCGCCACTGGCCGGCCATCCGTCCCCAGGCGTTCGAGGCCGCGTTCGACTCGCTGCGCCGGGCGTGGAGCGTGGTGGTGTGCGACATCGACCCCGACCTCGAGGGCGAGGACGATGCAGGGTCGATCGACATCGAAGAGCGCAACGTCATGGCCCGCACGGCGGCGGGAGAGGCCGACGTCGTCTTCGCCGTGGGGCTGCCCGAGCTCAAGGGCGTCCACTCGCTCGTCCGGGTCCTCGAGGAGCTGATCGCCTTCGGGGTCGACGCCGCCCGCATCGTGCCCGTCCTCAACCGCGCCCCCCGCTCGGCCCGGGCCCGGGCCGGGCTGGCCTCCGTCCTCGCCGAGCTCACCGCGCCGTTCGCCGGGGGCCGGCTCATGAACCCCATCCACCTCCCCGAGCGCAACGTCGAGGCCGACCTGCACGACGGGGCCCGCCTACCCTCCGCCCTCGGCGCCCCGCTGGCCGGCGCGTTCAAGGCCCTTCTCGACCGTCCCCGTCTGGAACCGGTCACCGCCGCCCCCGAACCGGTGCGTCCCGGCTCGCTGGGCCAGTGGGCCGGCGAGGCCCTCGGGTGAGCAGTGTTCTCATGCGCCGCGAACAAAGGAACATCGGGTGAGCGGCGGGGCCGGCGAGGCGTCGCCGCTGCAGGAGATCGAGCGGCGGGTGCAGCTGCGGGCCAAGGAGACCTCGCTCGACATGGGAGGCGACAACGGGCGGGCCCAGCTGCGGGCGCTCATCGCGGAGGAGGTGGCGGCCTGGTCCGACGGATTCAAGCGGGGCCTGCGGGCCTTCGACCTGGCCGACCCGGAGGTGGTGGCCGAACGCGCCTACCGCAA
>JBOGIE010000033.1:0-15163 GCA_050742435.1 Acidimicrobiales bacterium
CAGCGCGACGCCACGTCGACGCAAACGCCGACGCATCGGGCGATGTCGACGTTCTGCGCGCCGTCAGCCGCCAGTAACACGATCCGGGCCCGAACCACCACGGAATGACCCGCCGTCCGAGACGAGGCCCGTTCCTCCAGCACCGCACGATCCTCCGCCGAGAGCACCACCAAGAACGGCGAGCTGCGAGACACCAGACGCACCTCCCAACTGAAGAGGACCCTGGCCTAACTTACACCGATGTAATTACTGGCAGGACCACTAGCCGCCCCGGCGGCGAGAACCGACGGCTACGGGCCTGCCCAGCCCCGGGAGGCCGCCTGCCGGGCGAATCGGCGGTCGAGGACCTTCCTGGCCACGACGACGCCCGGCAGGAAGGTCGACGAGAAGGCCACGAGACCGGCCCAGCCCAGCCCGCCGACCACGGCGACGGCGCCGGCGCCCACGGCGAAGAAGATGCACCCCAGCGCCAGGAAGATCCGCCTGAGACGGACCAGCTCGGGGTCGACGATCGCCGAGACGATCGCTTCGAAGATCTCCCGGGTGCTCTCCCGGCTCAGTCGATCGTCGGTCATCGTCCCCTCGCCGTCACTCGCACACAGCCATACCCAACAGTAGAGCGCGGGACGCACTTACGGGATCGCCGTCCGCGATCCTCCGGCCCGGACAGTATGGTCGCCCGGATGGGGAGTGGCTTCCCGGGCGTGCCGTGAAGGCCCTGATCGTCGAGGAGCTCTCGGTTCGGTACGGCCAGTTCCTGGCGGTGCGGGACGCCAGCTTCACGGTCGAGGGGGGCGAGGTGATCGGGCTGCTCGGCCCCAACGGTGCGGGCAAGACGTCGATCCTGCGGGTCCTGACGACCCTCCTGCGGCCGGCGTCGGGACGAGCCTGGATCCTCGGCCACGAGATCGGGGCCGAGCCGGCCACCGTCCGCCGGCTCATCGGCTACGTCCCTCAGGCCCTCTCGGCCGACGGATCGCTGACCGGCCGGGAGAACGCCACGCTCTTCGCCGACCTCCACGGCGTCCCGCGGGTCGAGCGGGCGGGACGGATCGACGCCATGCTCGAGCTGATGGAGCTCGACGTCGCCGCCGACCGCGTCGTGCGGTCGTATTCCGGAGGGATGGTGCGGCGGCTGGAGATCGGCTGCGCCCTGCTCCACCGGCCGCGGCTCCTCCTCCTCGACGAGCCGACGATCGGCCTCGACCCGGTCGCCCGCCGGGCCGTGTGGCGCCAGCTGAGCCAGATGCGGGAGGAGACCGGCCTGTCGCTCCTGGTCACCACGCACTCCATGGAGGAGGCCGAGGAGCAGTGCCAGCGGGTGGCGGTGATGAGCGCCGGGCAGATCCGGGCCGAGGGGACCCCGAAGGAGCTCCGCTCGTCGCTGGGAACCGCAGGAGGGACCTTCGAGGACGCCTTCGTCCTCCTGACCACGGACGCCCAGGGCGAAGGAGGTGATTTCCGTGACGTCAACCGCACCCGCAATACCGCCCGGCGCCTTGGTTGAGGACGTCCCCCCGCTCACCGTCCGGGAGGTGGCGACGTCGTACGGGCGGACGGTCGTGGCCATGGCCCAGGCCGAGCTCCACCGGACCCGGCGGGAGCGGACGGTCCTCCTGGCCCGGGCCGCTCAGCCCCTTTTGTGGCTGCTGGTGTTCGGGGCCGCGGTGTCCAGGGTGCGCGAGCTCGGTGCCGAGGGCGTGCCGTACAAGGCGTTCCTCGTCCCGGGCGTCCTCGCCCAGTCGGTCCTGTTCATCGCCATCTTCTCCGGCATGGCCATCATCTGGGAGCGGGACCTGGGTATCACCCAGCGCATCCTCGTCGCCCCCGCCTACCGGAGCGCCATCATCCTCGGCAAGGCGGTTAGCGCCGGGATGCGGGCGATGATCCAGGTCGCCATCGTGCTGGCCGTGGTGGCCGCGATCCGCATCCCGCTCAAGTGGTCGGTGGGCGGGGTGCTGGGCGCGCTGGTGGCGGTGCTGCTGGGTGCGACCCTGCTCTCGGCCGTGTCCATGGTGATCGCCTCCATGGTGCGCAGCCGGGAGCAGTTCATGGGCCTCGGCCAGCTCGTCACCCTGCCGCTGCTGTTTGCGTCGAACGCCCTCTACTCGGTGTCGATCATGCCTGGGTGGCTCCAGGCCGCGGCCCGAGTGAACCCACTCACCTACCTGGTCGAGATGCTCCGCCGGCTCCTCGTCGGCGTGGGCCCGAACCGGCTGCTGTTCGACGTCGTCGTGCTGGTGGCCGGGATCGCCGTGGCCGTGGCCATCGCCAGCCGCACCTTCCCCCGGCGGGTGCTCTAGCCGCTGGGTCCTTCGGAGCGGGTGGAGGCCGCGGCGGGTCCCTGCGATTGGCTCGGCCGGGCGGTAGGAGGCTGCCCCGGCCGGAGGACCCGCCAGACGGTGGACGGCCGGAGCAGCGCCTGGGGGCCGTCGACCAGCCCGGACACCCGGACGAAGGCGCGGGCGACGTCCGGGTCGCGCGCGGCCGTGGCGTGGATGCGGGCGACGTAGCCACCGAGCAGGCGCTGTGTGCGGGTACGGGGCCTCCCGACGCCGGGAAAGACCAGGTCGGCGCCGGTGGCCATCTGCCACGGCGGGCGGACGACCTTGGCCAGCTCCCGGGCGAAGCGGCGGGCGCGGAGCCGGCGGTGACGTTCGAGGTGACGCCGCAGGGCGACCGCTTGGAGGGCGGCGATGGTCATGCCCTGGCCGTAGACGGGGTTGAAGCTGCACGTGCCGTCGCCCATCACACCGAACCCGTCGGGGAGGTCCGGCACTCGCTCGTAGTGGCGCCAGACGCTGGCCGGGAAGCGGTAGGTGACGGGGTCGTCGAGCGGCTCGGCGTTCCGGATGGCGTCGTGGATGTCGGGGAACCGAAGGGACGCGGCGAAGGCGTCGAACCCTCCGGGATCCCGGGGCGGGCGGTCACCGATCACGCCGGCCAGAGTCAGCATCGCCTCGTCGTCCCCGATGATGGCCAGCACCCCGCCCCGCGGGTGGTCGGGGGTGAGCCCGTGGAGGACGGCCAGGTCACCACCCAGGGCGTCCCGACCGAGCCGGTACCGCCTCGTCGCATAGGCGACGTCCAGGGCGAGCCGTTCCTCCTCGGAGCCGCGGATGCCGAGCGCTTGCAGCCAGGAAGGCGCACGCGACGTGCGGCCGCTGGCGTCGACGACCACGTCGGCGTCGAGGACCTCCTCGGCGCTGTGGTCGGCTCGGCGCAGGACCCGCACCCCGGTCACCGCCCGCCCGGCCGCGGCCCGGGCCAGGCCTACCGCGTCGCACCGCTTCTGGATCCGCACGGACGGCAACGCCCGCACCCGCACCCGCACCTGGCTCTCGAGCACGGCTCGGCTCGCGCTGACCGCCACCAGGCCCGAGCACGCCGGCCGCAAGCGGTGCCCGCTCAGGTACATGCGGGTGTCCGCGAGGACGTCGCCGGTCACCGCCCCGGCAGCGGCCAGGTCGGCGGTCAGCCCCGGGAACAGCTCCTCGAGCACCTGCTCGCCCCGAGCGAGCAGGGCGTGGGCGTGGTGGGCCTGGGGGACGCCTCGCCGGGCCACGGCGGCCTCGGGCAGGTCGTCGCGATCGACGATCGTCACCTCTGCGTAGCGGTCGGCGAGGACCCGGGCGGCCAGCAGCCCGGCCATCCCACCACCGACCACGACACCACGGTCTCCGAACAGTTCACCCATTCCGTCACCTCCTGTTCAGGCGACGGTGAGCCAGGCTCCTGTCCGGTTTCCAGACCGGAACCTGCTCGGTGCTGCTCAGTCCCGGCGGGGAGGGGCGGCGTAGACCTCCCAGTCCCAGAGGTGGGAGACCACCCGGTCCACCCCCTCGGACAGGTGGCGGCGGTAGGTGCTGAACGGGAGGCCCAGCACCTCGGCGGCCTTCTCCTGGGTGGGGGCGGGGCGGAGATAGGTGCGGTCCAGAGCCCGCCACCGCTTGTCGTCCCGGGGATGGGCCCGAAGCGAGTCCACCGCCTCGCCCACCAGGCGGGCCAGGACTGCGCCGCCCTCCTCGCCGGATGGGGTCTCGGCGGCCACCAGCCGGGTCCGGGCGAGGGGATTGCGGGCCAGGAGGTCCGGGCGGGACAGGTCCCGCAACGCCTGGCGTGCGGCGTCGGCGAATGCAGGCTGGGACAGCACGAGGAGGTCGGGGCCGGGAGCGGGCAGCGACGGATCCTGGGCGAGGGCCCGGTCGGTGACCAGCTCGAGCCACGGACCGACCGGGACGGCGCGGAAGTCGTGGGCGAAAAGGCCGTACGTCCGTTCTCCCACGAGGAAGTCGGCGCCCGAGGCCCGCGGCAGGTCGGCGATCGCGAAGTACTCGTTCAGGGCGTCAGGGTCGGCCAGGGTGAGGAAGTCCCATGCCAGGTTGGGCGTCTGCAGGTACCGCTGGATGGTCACGATCGGGGTGGCGTTGAGCGTGGGCGACGGCGCCTGGTAGCGGTCACTGTCGACCACGAAGCGGGTCTGGGTGACGACCTCGCCCGGCCGCGCCGGCGCCGTCCGCTCGGCGTACGTCCAGGCCGCCACCGCGCCGGGGTCGAAGCCGAACGCTCCGGGGCCGCCGGTCAACGTGACCAGGCCCAGGACGCCCCGCACGTCGCCCTGTTCGTCGCGCAGGACGTGAAACGCCTGGGGCTGGCGGCGCCACCACTCAGCGGCGATGGACGCGGACTCGGGGCCTTCGGCGGTCCCGATCATGTCGACGATCGCCCGCCGGTCCTCGTGGCGGGCGGGCTCGGGATAGTGCTCGCCCCAGTCCCTCCACTCCACGGGGGACAGGACGCTGGGCAGGTTGCGGAACACGAACTTCTCGTCGTAGATCGCCCGCTGCTGGTCGGCGCCGCTCACCCGTTCCAGGCGCCGGTGGATGTGCCGGCGCACGCTCCGGAACACCTCGGCGTAGGCCTCGGGGTCGCGCCAGCGCAGGTCGACGTCGAGCACGTCCCGGGCCAGGTCGTGGGGGACCAGCCCGTGGGGCCCGGTCTCCACGAATGACAGCTCGCGGAGCCACGCGAACAGGTCGTGGGCGTCGTCCACGTCCAGGGCGTGGCGGAGGAGGGCCTCGGTGGTGACCCGGGCCAGCGCGCACACCTCCAGGGCCCGCCGGTGGTGCGCGCTCGGCACGGCGTCCACGAACCGGTGCACCAGGGTGGCGACCAGGTCGGGGGTCAGCGGGTCGTCGGGGGCGTCGCCGCCTCGGAGCACGACGTCGGTCACGAGCGACAGGGCCAGCGGGTGCCCGTGGGTGGCGTCGACCAGCGTGCCGTGCCGGCTGGCATCCACGTCGCTCGCCCGGAGGTACGCCCGACTCTCCGCCGGCGTGAGGTTGCGCAGGGACACGATCCGCAGCAGGTCCCGCCAGGCCGGGTCGGCCCGCCAGGCGTCCGAGGGCGGAGCCCGGCCGGCCATCACCGTGATGGCCGAGACCGGAAGCCGGGGGAGCAGCGTGGTGCGGATCCAGCCGTCGAGCGGAGCCAGGCGCTCGTAGGCGTCGATCAGCACGACGAGCGGGCCGCCACCCTCCGGATCCGCAGCCGGCCATGTCTCCAGGACCGCGGCACGGGTCGGCGGGACGGCGTGACCGTCGATCCGGACCACGGTCCTACCCCGCGATTCGGCCAGCCCGGCGAAGACGTCGAGCAGGGTGGACTTGCCGACCCCTCCGGGCCCGTGGAGGTACAGCACCGAGAAGGGAGGGGCCTCCTCGGCGTCGAGTGCGGCCTCGAACAGCTCGGTCTCCGACACCCGGCCGACAAAGGCCCGTCGTCGCCGGGAGGACAACGTCGCCCCGAGCGTGCCCGAACGGCGCGTGCCGGTCATCATCCGACCGTACCGTTCGGCTTGGCCCGGCCCACGTCGCCGGCCGTGCGCCCAGGGAAGTAGGAAGGGGCATGGCCGATCCACGGGTAGAGGCGCTGGCCAAGCTGGTCGGCCGGGTCGAAGGGTCGGCGTGCTGGCTGGCCGGGACGGCGACGAAGGGGGCCCTCGCCGGAGGTGCGGCCGGGCTGGTCCTGTGGTGGTTCGTCGCCGGGGAGCGGATCACCGACTGGTGGCAGGGGACCGCAGGCTCGGTGGCGGTCGTGGTGCTCTGCCTGCTTCCCGCGATCTGGCTGCTCAACGTCCGTATGGCCCTGGTCGACCTGGTCGAGCTGCCCGACACGCTCGGGGGTGTGGCCAAGCGGCGAGGCATGGGGCTCCGGGGCCGGGACCGGCCGCCTCCGCCCGAGGCCGGCCTGCTCGGCGCGATCCGGTGGGTACGGGGGATCGTGCGGGACTACGGCGACGTGGTGGGCTCGTGGGGGACGGTCGCCCAGCTCCTGGCTCCCACGTTCTGGCTGGTCACCGCAGTGGCGTTCCTCGCCGTGCCCGTGGTGGCAGTGGCGGCCGCGGTCGTCGCTCTGGTCAACGCCGCCTAGGTGCAACGGCGGTGCAACGGGCGCTGGGACGGTCGTCAGGCCCCCACATCCGGAAGGAACCGCCATGTCCCGCATGAAGCTCATCTTCTTCGTCGGTGCCAACCCCGCCACCGACGCCGGCCGTCTGTCGGCGGCCTACCGCTTCGCCTCGGCCGCGGCCGGGGCTGACCTCGACGCCGAGATCCGGCTGGCCGGCGACGCCGTGCTGGCGGCCGACCCCGCCTTTGTCGCCACCGTGAAGGGCTCCGACGACCTGCGCAACCGCATCGACGGAGCGACGGAGCAGGGCCTGCACGTGTCGGTGTGCCCCAAGTCGACCGAACGGCGCGGCATCAGCGACGACCAGGTCCTCGCCATCGGCGCCCGGCCGCGGCCCCTGGCCGACATCCTGGTCGAGGTGGCCGAGGGACGGTCGGTCCTGGTCCACGTCGGCTGACGACCCATGGCGGGCGGCACCACCGCCCCAGGTGACACCATCCTGTCGTGGCCGACGTGGGGGTGGACCAGCCGTCGACGCCTGAGCTCCGTATCCGGCTCATCGGGCGTTTCGAGGTCGGAGCCGGGTCCCCACTGGTCCTCCCCGCCGGCAAGGCCACCACCGTCCTCGAGCTGCTCGTCGTGCGGCGGCGGTCGTTCCTCTCGGTGGACACCATCATCGACGCCCTGTGGGGCGACGATCCGCCGGCGGGGGCGGCGCAGAACGTCGCCTCCCTGGTGAGCCGGTTGCGGCGGATCCTCGGCCCGGAGCGGATCGCCGGCGGCCGCAGCGGGTACCGGTTCGAGACCGCGGGCTGCTGGGTCGACGTGGACGACGCCGAACGGCTGGTCCGGGAGGCCGAGGGGCTGCTGCGGGGCGGCCGCCCGGCGCTGGCCGCGGCGGCTGCGGCGCAGGCCCGCCAGCTGCTCGAACGGGGCGAGTTCCTGGAGGACGAGCCCTATGCCGCCTGGGCCGCCGAGGGGCGGCGGGAGGCCGAGCGCCTGACCCGCCGGGCCCGCCGGGCGGCGTGGACCGCGGCCCTGGCCCTGGGTGAGCACCGGGCCGCCCTGGACGTGGCGGAGCGGGCCGTCGGCACCGATGCCCTGGATGAGGAGGCCCACCGGGCGGTCATGCAGGCCCTCTACCTGGGCGGCGACGGCGCCGCGTCCCTGGCCGCCTACCAGCGGCTCCGGGACACCCTCGTGGAGGAGATGGGCGCCGACCCGAGCTCGGAGACCGAGGCGCTGTACCTGGCGGTTCTGCGCGGCGAGCCCCTAGCGCCCCTCGTCGACGTGGCCACGTCGCCGGCGAGCACACCGCCATCCTCGGAGGGCCTCATCGGCCGGGACCGGGAGCTGGCCGCCCTGTACGAGCGCTGGGCCGAGGCGGCCACCGGCCGGTGGGGCGTCGTCCTGGTCTCCGGAGCTGCCGGCTCGGGCAAGACCCGGCTGGTGACCGAGGTGGCCGACCGAGCCGGGGCGACCGGATCCGCGGTGCTGCGAGCGGAGTGTCACGAAGCCGAGCGGTCGCTGTTCCTGCAGCCCATCCTCGAAGCAATGCGGACCTTCCTGGACAGGATCACGCCCCAGCGGTTCACCGAGCTGGCCGGCCCGTGGACCGGGACGCTGGCCGAGCTCATGCCCGAGCTCCGCCCGATCGCCGCGGTCGAGACCTACCAGCGTGTCGCCCCCGAGCTGGAGCACCGGCGGTCGTTCGAGGCGGTGGCCGCCTTTGTCCAGCGCCTGGCCCGGGAGCAGCCGGTCCTGCTGTTCCTCGACGATCTCCACCAGGCCGGGGAGTCGACACTCGAAGCGTTGCACTTCCTGATCGAGCGGCTGACCCAGGAGCCGCTGCTGATGGTGGCGACGGTGGCCTCCGATCGGGTGCAGGACGTCCTGCCCCTGCTGGGGGGCGACGTCGACCGGCTGGACCTGGGTCCCCTGAGCCCGGCCGCGGTCGAGCAGCTGGCCCGGCGCTTCGGCGCGGCCGACGTCGACCCGGTGACCTTGTTCGAGCGCACCGCCGGGCATCCGCAGTTCGTCGTGGAAGCCCTCCGCCTGGCCGTCGTCGGCGACGGCGATCCGCCTCCCGAGTCGCTGGCCCGCGCGGTCGAGGAACGCGTCGCCCGCGCCGGGCGCGACGTCGAGGAGCTGCTGCGGGTGGCCGCCGTGGTCGGCGCCACCTTCGACCTCGACTTCGTGGCCGACCTGGCCGACATCGGCATCGGGGACGCCGTGCGCCGGGCCGAGCGGGCCCTCCGGGCCGGCCTCATCGAGGCCACCGGCACGCGCTTCCGGTTCGCCGGCAGCATCATCCGGGACCTGCTGTACGCCACCACGCCCGCGCCCATCCGCACCAGCCACCATCGCCGGGCGGCGGCGAGGTTGTCCGACCAGCCCGAGGCCGCGGCCGTCCACCTCGCGGCCACCGGCGACTGGGAACGGGCCCACGAGGCCTGGTCGGCGGCGGCCGAACAGGCCATCCGGTCCTTCGCCCTGCGTGACGCCGAGCGCCTGCTGTCGGAGGCGGTGATCAGCGCCGAGCGGGCCGGGAACACCGCGGCGTTGGCCCGGGCCCGTATCCGGAGGGGCCAGCTCAAGGAGGAGCTGGCCGACTACCCCGGCGCCCAGGAGGACCACGCCGCCGCCCTGGAGGCCGCCCGCCTGCTCGGCGACGACGCCCTGGAGGCCCAGGCGCTCGAACGCCTCGGGTGGACGGCGTACTACGGGCGGGACTCGGCGGTGGCCCAAGAGCTGGCCGGGCGGGCGGCGGAGCTGGCCGAGTCGGCGGCCGCCGCACCCGCCGCCCTTCCCAGCGCCCTGGTCCTCGTCGGGCGCATCCGGCACTGGGCCGGCGACATCGACGGCGCGGCCACGGCCTACGAGGAGGCCCTGTCCCGGGATCCGGATCCGGCGACGACGGCCTCGGCGTTGAGCTGCCTGGGCGCTCTGCTCGAGCACGGCGACCGTTTCGGCGAGGCTCGCCGCACGCTGGACCAGGCGGCGGCCGAGGCCACCAGAACCGGGGCTTTCCGGCCGCTGCTCCGGACGCTCTTCTTCGCCGGCTTGGCCCGGGGCAACCTGGGCGACTTCGGCGGTGCGTTGCGGGCCCTGGAGCGCAAGCGCCGCCTGCTCGAGGAGTACGACGTCCACTTCTACCGGGCCCGCACCGACACCCTGCTGTCGTGGGTGTGGCGGGAGGTCGGTGACCTGGGCCGGGCCCGGGATCTTTCCGAGCAGGCGGTGGCCGAGGCCCGAGAGGTCAAGGCCGGCTCCCTCCAGGTCGAGCAGGAGCTGCACGGGCTGCTGGGCGCCGCCGAATGCGCCCACCTGGCCGGTGACGACGACACGGCGGCCGCCCTGGTGACGGAGTGCGAGCCCCTCTTGTCGGCGTGGCTGCCGTTCAAGTGGCGGGCCGAGCTGCGCTACCGGGAGGTCCGGTGCCGGATCTTCCCTGAGGACGCCGAGGAGCTGCTCGACATCTCCCGCCAGCGTCGCTCCCGCAAGTACGAGGCGCTGGCTCTCGGCCACCTCGGGCGGAGCGAGGAGGCAGCCATCGCAGCCAAGGCCACCGGATCGGATTTCCTGGTCGCCGAGGTCGCCCCCCGTCAGGAGGCCCAGGCCGCCTTCGACCGCCTGGCCGGCGGGCTTCCGTCCGAGCTGCGAGACGGCTTCGTCACGCGGGGACGGCTCGGGCGGGTGCTCGCCGCCCGGTCCTGACGTCCCCGTGCAGCGGTCACGTGGTTGGGGACGTTGCAACGAGGCCGCGCAATGCCCATGCAACGGCGGGGCGGATGCTGCACGCAGTCAATCGAGCAAAGGAGCTGGGCAGTGTCCACCAAGCAACCCGCAACCACGCGTCGCCGGGCGGTCCGATTCGGCGCCGTCATTGCCAGCGCGGCGATGGTCGCCGGCCTGTCACCGGCATGGGCGCAGACCTCAGGCGGCCAGTCGTCCTCCTCCAAGGTCACCATCGCCATCAAGGCCAGCGAGAACAACATCACCCCGTTCACGCTGACCATGCTCGGCCTACCGGTGAGCCACGACCTGACCAACCTCATCTACGACACGTTGTTCTGGTCGCAGGTCAAGGCCGACCCCGAGCCCTGGCTGGCCGAGAGCGCCGAGCCGTCCGCCGACTACACGTCCTGGACGGTCAAGCTGCGACCGGGCGTGACGTGGCACGACGGCCGGCCCCTCACCGCTGACGACGTGGCCTTCACGTTCGAGAAGATGAAGTCCACCACCGGCGGCCGCTACAGCCACCACGTGTGGGAGCACCCGGTGTTCGAGCGGGCGGAGGTGATCGACCCGCTGACCGTCCGGCTGACGTTCTCGGACACCGCGCCGACCTTCAAAATCCTCCCCGGTGCCGACCTGCCCATCGTGCCCAAGCACATCTGGGAGGGGATCGCCAACCCGACCCTCGCCACCGACATCCTTCCCGTCGGGTCCGGCCCCTACAAGATGACGTCGTTCGTCCCTGACCAGATCTACCGGCTCGAGGCGAACGAGAACTACTTCAAGGGTCGCCCGAAGGTCGACGCAATCGACCTCCCGATCGTCCGTGACCAGTCGGCCGCCTTCGCCGCTCTCCAGACCGGCCAGGTCGACAGCGTGGACCGGGTCGTCCCACCGGAGCTGTACGAGCAGATGTCGAACCAGCCGGGCATCGAGGTGGTCGAGGCCACCCGCATGGAGTCGGTGCACCTTCACTTCAACAACAGGAAGGCCCCGCTGAGCGACCCCCGCCTGCGCAATGCCGTCACCGACGCCATCAACAACGACGCCATCGTGCAGACCGTCCTCCTCGGCCGGGGACGCCCCGGTCGCGACGGCTGGGTCCACCCCGACTCGGCCTGGGCCGACCCCCAGGGTGGGCACGTGTACGACGTCGCCGGTGCCAACCGGGCCCTGGACGAGGCCGGCTACCGCCGGGGTGACGACGGCATCCGCCGCACGCCCGACGGGGACCGTGTCGAGTTCACCCTGTCGGTGGCCGCCAACGAGCCCCAGCACACCCGCTCGGCCCAGCTGATCTCCCAGCAGGTGGAGGCCATAGGCGTGAAGGTCAACGTCGAGTCGGTCGACGCCGCCACGCTGCGGCAGCGGCGCAACACCGGCAACATCGACTCGTTCATCACCAACCTCGAGTCCCACGCCCACGCCGACCCCGACGCCCTGTACTTCTTCTTCCACTCGCCGGCGCCCAACGCGCCCGGAGCCATCTTCGGTGCGTACTCGAACCCCGAGTTCGACCGGCTGGTGGAGCAGGCCCGGGTCACCGTGGACAACGCCGAGCGGAAGCGCCTGCTCGTCGAGGCCCAGCGCATCTACGCCCAGGACTCGCCGGCGCTGGTGCTGTACTACCCGAACGGTGACTACGCCTACAGGACCGCCGCCTACGCCGGCTGGATCGCCGACACCGGGCACGGCATCCTGACCAAGCGCTCCTTCATCCCCGGGTACGAAGAGGCCGGTGGCGAGCCGGCCATCACCGGCGGTGCGGCCGACAGCGGCCCGCCCTGGGCGGCCCTCGGCGTCGGCCTCGGCCTGGCGGTCGTCGGTGCCGGCGTGTTCGCCACCCGGACCCGGCGGCGGGAAGAGTTCGAGGCCGAGGAGGCCTGACCCTCCCGTCATACGGTTGCGGTGGTGCGGGCGCCCCTCGGGGCGCCCGCATCCGCGCGTCGGCGCGGGCGGGGACGCCGCCCGGCCACGGCGCGCAATGCCCGTGCAACGGACGGTGGCATCAATGGCCCATCGGCCTCACGACGAAGGAGCTTGGCGGTGGCTGAAGCAACCGAGACCCAGACCGCCCTCGCAGTGGCGCACCTGCCCGCCGAGCGGTTCGCGGTCCAGACGGACAACCGGTGGAGCGGTTTGCTGCCCGTCGGCCGCCAGCTCCTCCGGGCCCTGCCGCTGGCCGCCCTGGTGTTGGGCGTGGCCATTGTCCTCAACTTCGCCCTGCCCCGCCTGGCGCCGGGCGATCCGATCGACTTCCTGATCCCGGCCGAGCAGGCCCACGCCATCACGCCCGAGCAGCGGGCGGACCTGGCCGCCACCTACGGCCTCGACGGCTCGCAGTGGGAGCAGTTCCGCCGCTACGTCGCCAACCTGGTGAGGGGGGACCTCGGGATCTCCACCCGGTACGGCCAGCCGGTCACCGAGCTGCTCGCCGAGCGCCTTCCGTGGACGCTGCTGCTGGTCGGCTCGTCGGTCGTCCTCTCGACCTTGATCGGCGCGGCCCTGGGCTTCCGTTCCGCCTGGCGGCGGGGGACCAGGTCCGACGTCCGCACCCTCACCGGCGTCATGGTGGCCGACTCCTTCCCGCCCTTCTTCCTGGCCCTGCTCCTGGTCCTGCTCTTCTCCGTGCAGCTCCAGCTCCTGCCCGTGTTCGGCGCCCTGCCCGGGAGCGAGGCTCAGGGCCTCGGGTTCCTGGTCGAGGTGGCCCGACGGGCCATCCTGCCCGTGGCCGCCCTCACGGTGTCGGGGCTGGGATCGGCCTACCTCGTCGCCCGGTCCTCGGCCGTCTCCGAGCTCGGTGAGGACTACGTGACCATGGCCGCGGCCAAGGGACTCGGCCCGGCCGGCGTCCGGCGTCACGCCCGCCGCAACGCCCTGGTTCCCCTGTGGACGGTGGCCATGCTGAACGTCGGCGCCCTCTTCGGAGGGGCGGCGCCGGTCGAGACGGTCTTCTCCTACCCGGGCCTCGGCCGGCTCGTGTACGAGAGCGTGCTCAGCCGCGACTACCCCGTGCTGCAGGGCTGTTTCCTGCTGATCGCCGTCGGCGTGATCGTCGCCAACCTGGTGGCCGAGCTGGTCTACCCGTTCCTGGACCCGCGGGTCCGACGCCCGGGGCGGGTGGGGGCATGAGCGCCCGCCGCACCGCCCAGCTCCGCCGCAGCCCGGGACGGACGCTCGGGCGGGTGGGGATCGTCCTGCTCGCCGTCCCCACGCTGGCCGCGGTCTTCGCCCCCCTGCTCGCCCGCCACTCGCCCAACCGCCCCAGCGCCCTGCCCCTGCGGCGACCGAGCCTGAGCCACCCCCTCGGGACCGACGACCTGGGCGTCGACATCTTCGCCCAACTCATCTACGGCGCCCGTATCTCCCTGGCCATCGGTGTGGGTGCCGCGGCCCTGGCCCTCGTGATCGGGCTCCTCGTCGCCCTGGTCGCCGGTTGGCGACGAGGCTGGCGGGAGGCGGTGCTCATGCGCCTGACCGACGTCACCCTGGCCTTCCCGTTCCTCCCCCTGGTCCTGGTGCTCGCCGCCTTCTTCGGCCGCGGCCTGGTGACCACCGCCGTGGTCATCGCTGCGGTGTCATGGGCCCGGCCGGCGCGCGTGCTGTGGGCCCAGGTCCTCAAGCTGCGTGAGTACCAACACGTGCAGGCCGCCCGGGCCATGGGGTGCTCGGGCACCCGCTGCGTGTGCCGCCACATCCTCCCCCGCCTCACCCCGCTGGCCTCGGCCCAGTTCGTACGGGTGGCCAACGCCGCGGTGATCTCCGAGGCGGCCCTGGCCTTCCTCGGCCTCGGCGACCCCAACCAGGCGAGCTGGGGGGTCATGCTGTCCAATGCCAGCAACAACAACGCCCTCCTCACCGGCGCCTGGAAGTGGTGGATGCTGCCGGCCGGCCTGGCCCTGACCGTCGTCGTCCTCGGCTTCGCCTTCACCGGCTACGCCTGCGAGGAGTGGGCCGATCCGAGGTTGGCGAGCACGTCCGGGCGGCTGCGGTTCCTGTCCGGCCGCCGCCGGCCCGCCCGGCCAGCTCCGGCGGCGACCGCGGCGGGACCCGCGGATGGGCCCATCCTGGAGGTGCGCGACCTGGTCGTGTCCTACGGCCAGGGCACCGAGCCGGCGGTCAAGGGCGTGAGCCTCGACGTACCGCGGGGTGGCATCAGCGCCCTGGTGGGGGAGTCGGGGTCGGGAAAGAGCACGATCGTCATGGCCCTGCTCGGCCTGCTGCCCGGCGACCCTGTCGTCGAGGGCGGGGCCACCTTCGACGGTGCCAAGCTGCTTTCCGGTCGCACCGCCGCCCGCATCCGCGGCCGCCGGATCGGCTTGGTCACCCAGGCGGCGATGAACGCCCTCAACCCGGCCTACACCATCCACGCCCAGGTCGCCGAGGCCGCCGCGCTCACCATGCCGACCGACCAGGCCCGGGCCCGGGCCACCCAGCTGCTCGAGGACGTCGGCCTCCCCGCATCGGCGCACGGCGCCTACCCCCACGAGCTGTCGGGAGGCATGCGCCAGCGGGTGATCATCGCCATGGCCCTCGCCAACTCACCCGATCTCCTCATCGCCGATGAGCCCACCACGGGGCTCGACGTCGTCACCCAGGCGTCGATCCTCCGGCTGCTGCAGGACCTCAAGGAGCGCCTCGGCCTGACCGTCCTGCTCATCACCCACGACGTCCAGATGGTCCTCCGGGTCGCTGACGACCTGGTCATCCTCGAGCAGGGTCGGGTCGTCGAGCGGGGAGCAGCGGCCGAGGTCGCCGCCGCTCCGGCCGAGGACTACAGCCGGCGACTTCTCAACACCCGCCTCTCACCCCTGGGGGTCTGACCATGAGCGAAGCCATCCTCCAGATCCGGGATGCGTCGAAGACCTTCTGTTCGGGGACAGGGCACTGCCGCCGGCGGGTGACCGCCCTGGATCAGGTGTCGTTGGCGGTCGGGGAGGGGGAGATCCTCTCCCTCGTCGGCGAGAGCGGCTCCGGCAAGTCGACCCTGGGGAGAGCCGTCGTGGGCCTGGAA